>JBBPYF010000058.1:0-10632 GCA_038200165.1 Chthoniobacterales bacterium
AGCACCGGCAGCCGCGGCGGTGTGGCCAGCGGGGGTCTCGCCTGCTGGCTAAACGACACCGGGCTGGGGAGACGCCCGCTGGCCGCACAGCCGAGGACGGCTGTGCTCCGGAAAAAGAATGGGCGCGGCGAGTTCCTCCCGTTACACTGCCCGGGATGAAGCGAGTTGGGCTGGTGCTTCTTGTGCTCGCGGTAGCGGCGGCGGTGATCATCATGCTCGCGTTGCGGCACAAGGAACTTGCCCCCGCGGAGGGCGTAGCCACGCTTTTGCCGGCTGATACCGCGCTGCTCATTCATATTCCCGATCTGGAATCGAACCGCGCCGCCTGGCAACGCACCGATCTTTACCAACTTTACCATGAGCCAGCAGTGCAGGATTTCCTGCGAAAACCGCGAACGCAGCTTCCAAAAGGCGGCGCGCTCACTGATGCCTGGCGCGACGCGGCGGCCTTGCGCGTACGCGACGCCTTTGTCGCCACGAGCACCGTTGACACGCTGCGGCTGACAGGTGGCCTCGAGTTCCGGTGCGGGGAGAAAGAAGCGCGCGACGTGATCGAACGTTGGAAACAACGCTGGGTCGCTCAAGGGGCGCAACGCAGCTCGGTCAACCACGGCAAATATCAGATCGACGTGCTGAGTGCGCCGCGATTAACGGTCGCTTCCGTCATGGTCGATCACCGATGTTTCGCCGCCACCACGGTTGAGGACCTAAACGCGCTGCTCGATCGCGTCGATCGTCGCGGCCGGGAGAACCGGCTAGATGCGGACAAAAAATTTCGCGCCGCTATGAAGCAAATGCCGCCGGATTACGCCGGACTGTTTTATCTGCAGCCGAAAACCCTGGCGCAAAAGCTGGCGGCGTTGCGGGCGCAAAGTGGCCGCACCATTCCGGCAGGCCAGCAGACATTGATCGAGCAAATGGAGAGCGTGGCCCACGCGATGATGTTCGACGGCAGGAAACTCCGCGACATTGATTTCGTCACGATGCCGCGGCTGGTCGATGCGAAATTGACGCGCGAAACTCTCGCCACCGCCCCCGCTGACACGCTGCTTTATCTCGCGCTCATCACCAATTTGCGGCAGCAACTCGCGAGCGGAATCGGGACGCAGAACGCGACTTTGTCACAGGCGGGAGTGACTCCGCAGGATTGGGACGCGGCTTTCGGAAATGAAATGTCGATGCTAGTCGACTGGCCGGCGACAGCGCGAATGCCGGGCGCGGTTGCCACCCTGGCGCTGCGCGATGCCACACGTGCCAAAGCCATCGCGCGGGCCCTCGCCTCGGCTTCTGGCTGGCAAAGCTCCACCCGCGGAAGCACCGAGTATTTCACGGCCCCGGCCAGCGGGCTCGTTCTCATGCGATTAGTGGGCGCTATTTCTGATAAACGGCTGGCCATCGGCCTGGACGCCGCCAGCGTCGAACGGGCGATGTCGACCGCGCCGGGCGCGAACAAGCTTGCCTCGTCTGCAGCGTTTCGCGATGGCTCACATCTGGTGCCGGAGCCGCAACAAATGTTCGCCTGGCTCGACCTCGCCGCGCTCTATTCCCGCCTCGATGCCACCCTGCGTCCCCTGCTCCAGATCAGCGCCGCGCTCATGCCGGAAAGCTCGGACCGCTTCGACGTAACCAAATTACCACCGGCAGAGACTGTGACGAAGCACCTGAGCCCGGTAATCGCGTCGCAATCTTATGTAGACGGCGGCTATCGCACGGAATCGGTCGGGCCCATTACGTTGAGCCAGGCTGCGGTGCTGGGCATGGGAGGGTATGTGGGATCGCAGCTTTTCTATAAGCACGGTGATGTGCCATCGGGGTGGAGAGTCACGCCTACACCATCGCCGTAGGGCGAAAATCCCAAGCGCCAAGCACCAAAGAAGCCCCAAGTTCCAAATTCCAAACAGCGACCTTACCGCTTGGCGCTTGGGATTTGAAGCTTCTCTGGATGTTGGTGCTTGGAGCTTAACGCTCTCCACATCTCGCCATCATTGCGCGCGTTAGCGCAGAAATGTGCTGCTTTTCCGCCGGGACGTGCTACTGTTCGCGGTCTATGGCTATTCTTAAGAAAAACGCATTTTCCCGCCGCGTTCCCGATCTCGTCACCGAGGAACTCGTGGCTGTGCTCTCCCGCCGTGCGTCGTTCGAGTTCAAGCAGCTCTTCGACATCGTGCACGAAAACCTCCGTGCCCGTAATGCGGCTAGCGGAGGCGAGGAAATGCTGCGCCTACGCGCCTACGAAAAACTCCAGAACCTGGTCGCGCGCGGAGCGGTGAAGAAGAATGGCAAAAAATACAAGGGTCTGCCTTCGGCGCTGGCGAGCGCGATTGCGCCACAAAACGGGCATATTCCCGCTGGCGTAAAGTAAACGGCCAGCCGCAGCGAGTCGGCGCATGCTGCGAGAATATTTGCCGGTCGGGCTTCAGATCATCGTCGCGGTGGGGTTTGCCGCATCGGCGTTGATTGCGAGTGTGCTGCTGGGTAAAACCGGGCGTCGCAATCCCACGAAGGACACCGCCTACGAATGCGGCATGGTGCCGCAGGGGGAAGTGCAGCCGCGATTCAGCGTCAAGTTTTACCTGATCGCGATGCTCTTCATTCTCTTCGATCTTGAGATCGTCTTCATGTACCCGTGGGCGGTGGTTTATCGCGACATGATTCGGCACAGCTCGGTCATCTTCTGGAGCATGCTCTCGTTCGTCTCCATTCTCATGGTGGGTTACGTCTACGCGCTGCGCAAAGGCGTGCTCGATTGGAAAAAATAGGGCGAGTGCGAATCGGGGAGTGCGGCGGCTCGAAAGCAGCTTGATTCGCCTTGCGCCCCCAGCGCAGACCGCCTAATAGCTTTAGCCCCCATGGTTCATCACGTCGTTCTCTTCAAACTCAAGCCGGAAGTCACTCCCGCGCGCGTGGAAGAGATGATGATGAACACGCGGATGCAATTGCTCAAAATCCCCGAGGTGCTCTCGATCAAATGCGGCAAGCGCATTCACGACGAAATGCCGTGGCCATTCTTTATCGCGATCGATTTCGAGTCGATGGACAAATACGAAATCTTTCGTGAAGACTCGATCTACGTGAAATACGAAGCCGAGATCATCAAGCCGAACACGGCGGAAGCGCTCGTGCTCGATTTCGAGATGGATCCGGGCAGGGACGTGCGCTTTTCCTAGCGGTTTTTCACCCCAGAGAGCACAGAGGACAAGGAGGAAAATAGAAATCCTCTCTCATCTCTGTGCCCTCTGTGCGCTCTGTGGTTAAATAGCTGATGCGGCTAGGCTACGCGTACTCGCGCTACCCGGTGCTCTCGCAGACGTTTTGCGACGCGGAGATGCTCGAACTGGAGCGGCGCGGGCACGATATCGTCCTGGGCTCGATGTATCCGCCGAAGACCGAGCTGCGACATGAGTATCTGACGAAGCTGCGCGCGCCGATTCATTACGCGCCGTCGTCGCGCGAGTTGGATGCGCTCGCGCGCAAAGCGAAACGGCGTGGCCGCTGGCCTGAAGCGCTCGTGGCAGAACATGAGCGGAGATTTGGGCCGGAATACAAAGCGGGGTTACGCGCGCGGAACGCACTTTTCTTTGTCGAGCTATTCAAGCGCGAAGACGTGTCGCATTTTCATGTGCATTTCGCCAATCGCGCCGCGCACACCGCCATGTTCGTAAAAGCGATCAGTGGCATTCCTTTCAGCATGACGGCGCACGGCCAGGATTTCATGAGCGACCTCGGGAACGATGAATTGCTGCGCGAAATCTGCGCCGCGGCTGAGTTCGTCGGCGCGGAGACAAATTACAGTCGCGACTCACTGCAGGCGCGTTGCCCGGAATCTGCGGATAAGATTTTTCGCGTTTACAACGGGCTGGATCTCTCGCGTTTCCCGACATCGCTACCGCGGCTCGCGAGAACGCTCGCCCTCCCAGCGATTCGTCTGCTCAGTGTCGGGCGGCTCGTTGCCTTCAAAGGCTTTGATGTGCTCATCGATGCCTGCGCGTTTTTGGGTCACGTGGATTTTCGGTGCGAGATCATCGGTGACGGTCTACTGCGGGAGGACCTTGAAGGGCGCGTGAGCGAACACGCTCTGCAAAGCAAGGTGCAGTTCGCCGGCGAGCGCTCGCAGAATGAAGTGCTCGTCGCCTTGCGCGAATGCGATGTGTTCGTCCTCGCCTCGGTCGTCGACGAGGGCGGCGCGAGCGATGTCTTCCCGACGGTGATTGCGGAAGTGATGGCGTGCGGCAAACCGGTCATCTCAACGACGGTTGCCGGTATTCCTGAGCTGGTGGCCAACAACGAAACCGGTTTGCTTATTTCACCGCGCGATGCACGTGCGCTCGCCCGTGCAATCGAGCGACTCGCAGGGAACGAAAGCTTGCGAATGCAATTGGGCGCAGCTGGCCGACAGCGCATCGAGGAGAACTTCACCATTCAGAAAACAGTCAAACCGTTGATCGCGCGATTCCAAGAAGTCTTGTCATCCTGAGCGAAGAAGGATTTCGCTGCGCTGCCTGTAAGGAAACTTCGCGGGATCCCTCGACTTCGCTCGGGATGACGTGCTTTCGTACTGTTTGACCACGCACAGAATTCTGGCAGGAATGTCACGATGACGAAGAAGGCCATCGTGCTCGCGGGCGGCACCGGGTCGCGGCTCTTTCCGCTCACGCAGATCGTCTGTAAACAACTCCTGCCGGTCTACGACAAGCCGATGATTTGTTACCCGCTCGCAACGCTGATGCTCGGCGGCCTGCGCGAGATTCTCATCATCTCCACACCGAAAGACCTGCCAATGTTGCGCGCTTATCTCGGCGACGGCTCGCGCTTCGGGATTAAAATCGAATACGCGGAGCAGCCAAAACCGGAAGGTATCGCGCAGGCATTCGTCATCGGCGCGGATTTCATTGGCCAGAGCGGCGCGACGCTCATTCTCGGCGACAACATTTTCTACGGGAAGCTCGATTTCTTTCGGGACGCGCTCCGCCTCACCCGCGGCGGCTGCATCTTCGCTTATCAGGTGCGCGATCCGCAGCGTTACGGCGTGATCGAGTTCGACGATGCGGGCAAAGCGCTCACCTTGGAGGAGAAACCGGAACAGCCGCGCAGCCAATTCGCGGTACCGGGTCTGTATGTGTTCGATGAACGCGTGGTCGAGTACGCGCGCTCGCTCAAGCTTTCGGCGCGTGGTGAATACGAGATAACCGACTTAAACTTGCGCTACATGGCAGATGGCGAGCTGCACGTGAAACGGCTCGGACGCGGCATCGCCTGGCTCGACACCGGCACGCCGAACAGTCTGCTGGAAGCGAGCAATTACATCGCCACCATCGAGCACCGGCAGGGAATGAAGATAGCGTGTCTGGAGGAGATCGCGCTCCGCATGGACTTCATCGAACCGCGCGAGTTGAGCGCACTGATCGATCGACTGCCGAAAGGCGATTACCGCGAGTACCTGACGCGCGTAGCCGAAGAGTAGGAGCAGGGGGATTAGCCCCAGCGTTGTAGAGGCGTTTGTGCCAAACGCTGGACGCGGTATCAGCGGAGTTACCACCGCGGCGCTTGGCACAAGCGCCTCTACAACGGCTGCCCTTTTAGCAGGCGATTAGCATCAGCGAGTAACCTTGTGATCGCGTCTGCTTCAGTAGCATCGTAATACCCGCGAATCTGCCCCCGCCGATCGACCAGCACCATGCGCGTGCTGTGCACCGGCTGGCCGTTATCGCCCTCATGCTCGGCTGCCGGAAGTTTGAAGCCGTGGATGGACAAATCATAAATCGTGGACTTTGGCCCGGTGAGAAAATCCCAGCGGCCCGGCTGCGCATGGAGCCGGTCCGCATATTCGCGCAACATCACCGGTGTGTCTTTCTCCGGATCAACACTGAAGGAAACGAAGTGCACATCCGTTTTCTCGAGCGGCTTTTGCATTTCACTCATGCGACTGCTGATCATCGGGCACGGACCAGGACAGGTGCTGTAAATGAAATCAGCAATCCAGATTTTCCCGGCGAGATCAGCACTGCCGAAGAGTTGGCCGTCCTGGTTGGTGAGCTGAAACGCGGGCACAGTTCCGTAGGTGGGGAAGTCATGTCTCGTTAGCCGATGCACCTGCGCTTCACGTAGCGCGAAAAGGCCAGCCGCCACGACGAGAGGAAAACCCAGGAGCACGAGATTCCAGGCGCGCGTTTTGCGCAGCGCACTGGCATCAGAAGCGACGGCGGTGGTGCTCATGTTCTGGCAATCATCAACGCGGCGAGCAGAAGCGGCAGGTAGATAATGGAAGCGAGAAAGAGAAGGCGTGCGTTGCCCAGATTGCCGGCGCGATGAAAACGCATGGCCAGCGCGGTAAAGGCGCCGCCGAGGATCAACTCCGCGACGAGGTAGAGTGGGTGGGCCATGCCGATGAATGCCGGAATTCCGCCAATGAGCAGGAGCCCGATGCAAAAGAGGACGGCCTGACTGGCGGAACGCACCCCGCTTTCGTCATCGCGCGAGAGCATGCGGAAACCGGCGCATTCATAATCGTGCCGGCACATCCAGGCGATGGCGAAGAAGTGCGGCATTTGCCAGATGAAGAGGATGGCAAACAACGTCCAGGCGGCGAAATCGAGCGAGCCGCGCGCGGCGGCCCAGCCGATAAGCGGCGGCAATGCGCCGGGGATGGCGCCGACGAGGGTGTTGATGGTGGTGAGCCGCTTGAGCGGCGTGTAAGCGAAGATGTAAATGATGACGGTGAGGGCGGCGAGTGAGGCCGCGAGCAGATTGGTCAGGGTGGCGAGATAAATCACGCCCGCGGCGGAGAGCGCGCAGCCGAGCATGAGCGCGTTGCGCGCCCGCATGCGTCCGGCTGGGACTGGGCGCTGGCGCGTCCGTGACATGAGCGCGTCGAGATCGCGCTCCCACCATTGATTCAAAGCGGAGGCGCCGGCGGCGGCCAGGGCAGACCCGAATAAAACGTGGAGCAATCCGCCGAAGTCGACCGGAGTGCGCGCGAGATAAAAGCCGACGCCGGTGGTGATGAGCACAAGAAACGTGAGTCGCGCTTTGACCAGCTGGGAAAGATCAGACCAGCGGCCGAGTGCATTCGCCTCGGGAGCAGCGTGAATGTTGGCTGCTGTTTTCATGTGGCGCTGGCTTGGGATTGAAAGGCCTGCGGCAGGTCAACGGGCGCTCTCGCTGGACGTTGCCACGAGAACGCGCAAATAACCACGCCCAGTGCGAACATGATCGCGCCCACCGCGACGTGCGCGGTGGCGATGTCAGCCGCTTTATTACTCCAAATAACCCAGGCGCCTAACGAGAACTGGACAGACACGCCAAAGAGCCACACGACTGACAGCTTGCGAAGACTCGCGGCGCCGGAGCGATGCGCGAAGAAGGCAAGCACGCCGATGACGACGAGGACTGCGCCGAAGCGATGCGCCATTTGCAACCAGATTTGCCCAGCGGAAACATCGGACATGCCGACGGCATCGCGCGCGGCATTGATTCTGGCGATGGCGGCTGCTCTCGTGTCGGGAATCCATTGTCCGTAGGCAGTGGGGAAATCGGCGATGGAGAGGTCGCGATGCTGGTGGCGCATGGTGGCACCGAGAGCGAGCTGGAGGTAAATGAGCGCGGTGGTGAGCAGCGCTATGCGGGTTGCGCTGCGGGCGGCACCGGTGGCAAGAGACCACGAGCGCGAAGTGACGAGGGCGATGAAAACGAGCAGGCCGAAGAAGGCCTGGGCAAGACAGGCGTGGAAGATACCGATCTCGTCTTTGAGCATTGTCACGCGCAGGCCACCGAGTACGCCCTGGAGGATAACGGCGCCGAGAGCGACGAAGCCAAGCATTCTTACCCAACGTCGTGGCTCGTTGAACCAGAGCCATCCCGCGAGAATAAGGGTGAGGAAACCGACGGTGGAAGCAATGAGCCGATGGGTGTGCTCAAACAGGATTCCGCCGATCCATTTCGATGCGGGGAAGAGGAACATGTTGTAGCCGAATGTTGTCGGCCAATCGGGAACGGCGAGACCGACGCCTTTGCTGGTGACCATGCCACCGCTGCAGATGAGCAAGAGCGTGCAGACGGCAGTGAACCAGGCGAAGCGGTTGAGCCAGCTAGGATGCGATCCGCGCTCGGCCTGCTTCATCGCTTAATTGTGAGCGCACGGCCGGTCATTGCAAACTACTCGGCAGGCGACACGGTCCGAGCCGGACAAACATTTCGCCCGCCGCTGCGCTTAACAGGGCGAAGCAGCTAGAGAGGACTGGGCGAAGGTGAGGGCGCTCTGCTATCGGGCGGGCCGCCTTGCTTTTCCAAGTTCCCGCCGCCCGGTGGCGGTACCGTGCCGGGTGTGGGGCCGGGCGGAGGTTCGCCCGGTGGACGCTGTGTCGGTGCGGGCGCAGTTTGGGTACCGGCGAGCTCGGTCCGTTCCTTGAGCCAGGCCTGATAATCTTCCGGGGTGTCGACGACGACAGTGCCTTTCATGCTGTAATGGCCAAGACCGCAGAGTTGTCCACACACCACTTCGTAGGTGCCGGTCTTCACTGGCTTGAACCACATCGGGATGATCGAGCCGGGAATGGCATCCTGCGCGATGCGCATGCTCGGCAGCGCGAAGTTATGGATCACATCCTTGGAGGAGACTTCGATGATGACGGAGCGGTTGACCGGGATGTGCAATTCGCCAAGAACGACAAGATCGTCTTTGCTGGCGGTATCGGCCGGGTCGAGTCCGAGCGGGTTTGAGTTCGTGACCAGGTCCACATCGCGCTTGCCAAAAGCGCCATCCGGGCCGGGCATGTGAAAGGTCCAGTTGAATTGCTGGCCGATAGCGTGGACGAGGATCGCGTCTCTGGTGTCGGGAAATTCGTTGACGCGTTTGGCCCAGAGCGGCACGGCGAATCCGACGAGCAACACGGCCTCGATGAGGACGACGGCAAACTCCAGGTGGGTGGAGATTCCACTGCGCACGCCTTCGTGATCGGCCGTGGGATTGCGGCTGCGGTGGAAGCGGATGAGCACGTAAACGAAATAGGCCGACCAACCGACGAAAAGCGCGCCCATGAACCAATGGCAGAACTCCAGGATTTGATCGATCTGGTAGCCGTGCTCGGAGACGTTCGGCGGCAGGCCGAACCATTCGTTGATGAGCGCGAGGCTATGCATATTGCGAAAGGTCTTCTTCCGTCAGCTGCTCGTGCGGCTGGAGCGGCATGCGCCCCCTGCGCCAGAGATGGAAACTGAAGGCGCCCACTCCGCCAAGGACGGACATGACGATGAACATGAGCACCCAGATGGCAATGGCCATATGCTCGACGTTTTTGGGAGGACCACCCGCGACGCCATTGTAGTTACCGAAGCACGCCTGGCAGGCGAAACTTTGCGCGAGCGGGGCGGTGATGAACAAGAGCGAAAGTGCCTTTGCTTTCATGTGATGAGACGCAGCCGTTTCATTTTTCGATAGAACAAAACGCCGTAAACAATGAGGGCAACGGCCGAGGCAAAAGATGCGATGGCGCCACCGAGGTAGACCGGCTCGCCCACGGTGAGGTTCACCCAGACACACCAGAGCCCGATGCCAAGGGCGAGCAGGGTGGAAAAGATGATAAAGACGATGTGAAAACCTTTGATCGACATCAGCGTACGATGGGGTTGTACCAGGCGAGATAGGTCAGCCAGAAAAGGCCGAGCACGAAAACGACGGTGAAGATAAGAATGCGATAAATGAGCCGCTTCTCGGCCGAAAGGTGCATGAAATTGAGGGCGACGAGCGTTCCTTTTACCGTCGCGACGAGCATCGCCACAGCGATGTTCACCTTCATGCTGCCGAAATTGAAATAAGAAAGCGCAACGGTGACCCCTGTGAAGAGCAGCAATATCCCGCCGATCGCCTTATACCGGGCGACATGCGCGGCGACGTGCTCGGCCGCGTGCTCGTCCGGCGGCGCGATCATTGAATCAGCGGTGGGCGGTTGATGCGTTTGGTCCATCGTCAAAGGAGGTAGAAAAGCGGGAACACGAAAATCCAGACCAGATCGACGAAGTGCCAGAAGAGGCCGGATACTTCGACGCGATTGGCGAGGTGTTCCGGGTTCTGGCGATACAAACGTGTGCTCGCCGGCAGCATCATGTAACAAAAGACGAGCACGCCGGCGAGCACGTGTAATCCGTGCAGGCCGGTGATGGTGAAGTAAGTGGCGAAATAGGAGCTGTGTTTCGGCAGAAACATGTTCGCGTATTCCACATCAGCTTTCTCCACCACGCCGATCTTGTGCGTCGGCGGCACGTAGAAGAAATGCGGCCGATCCATTTTGGGATTGGTTGGATCGGCGTTCACGGGGTCGAGCGCGATCTCGTATTCCTTGATGTTGGCATCAGAGAGCGCCGCCTTGTTGTGCAGGTGGCCGCTGATTTCCTTGCGGGGCGCGAGACCTTTGGCCAGAAGATGCTCGTTGCCAAGGTACTGCTCGTATTTAGCCAACTCGGATTCTTTGATGCGCGCGCCGAAGTGCTCGAACTTCTGCGGCCATTCGTAGGCGAGCTTCACCGCCTGAAAGGCGACGCCGCAAAGAATGGTGATCGCCATGTAAATCCGGTAACGGGTGAACTGGCGCATCTTCAACGCCGCCCAGGCCAGCACGACTGTGACCGAGGAAAAAATGA
>JBBPYF010000059.1:0-8821 GCA_038200165.1 Chthoniobacterales bacterium
GCGGAGAAAAATCCCTCCCGCATTGTCATCGTGGTGGCGGACATGGCGCGGGCGGAGCCGACGCTCTCCAGCTCGTTCGTGGCGGAATTTTGCCAGCGCCTCTCGCGCCTGAATCCCGCTTTGCATTTGGCGCGCGGCTGGCTCGAGCAGCGCACGCTCGAGCAGGGTCTTTCGGTGGAGCAACTCGTCCATCAGGAAAGTCAGAGCCAGGCCTCCGATCAAGTTTCAGTCAGCCACAGTATCTCGAGTCTCCGTTTGCTGAGCGCGATCGATTGGAAGGAGTTCGTCGAAACGCTCAGTCTGGTCGAGCAAACGTTGCGGGGCGAGCCGGCCGATGTGTACGGCGACATGGATTTCGCGACGCGCGATCGTTATCGCCACGTCGTTGAGGTCCTCGCTCGCCATAGTGCGCTCTCGGAAATCGAAGTGGCGCGCAAAACCGTCGAGCTGGCGCAGGAAAGCGCGAAGGAGAGAGGCCGGGAAGATCGCACCGCGCACGTCGGCTTTTATTTAATCGACAAAGGTCTTCCACGGCTGAAGCGCGCGTCCGGCGCGCGCTGGCGCTGGAAAGGTTTTGTCGAACGAAGCATTCGCAAGCTTCCCTTCACCTTCTACGTGGGCGGAATTTCTCTGTTCACGCTTTTGGCCACGCTGGGATTTGTGAGGGCGACGGAAGCGCGCGGCATTGCGGGATGGCAGCTCATCTCTTGCGCGCTCACATTTTTGCTGGGCGTGAGTCAGCTGGCGGTGACGCTTTGGAACTGGCTCGCCACTCTTCTTCTCAAACCGCAACTACTGCCCCGTCTCGGCTATTCGCCCGGCGGGATTGCGCCGGAGAGTCGCGGCATGGTCGTTGTTCCCACCATCCTGAGAAGCGCGGAAAATATCGATGATCTGCTCCAAACGCTGGAGATTCATCATCTGGCCAATCGCGATCCGCATTTGCACTTCGCTCTTCTGACCGACTGGCCCGATGCGGCGGAAGAAAATTTGCCGGAGGACGCGCCGTTGCTGGAGCACGCAAAAGCGGAAATCGAATCATTGAATCGCAAATACGCTGGCGGCCGGGGCGATCTCTTTTTCCTTTTCCATCGGCCGCGCCGCTGGAACGCGCGCGAAGGCGTTTGGATGGGTTACGAGCGGAAACGCGGAAAGCTGATGCAGTTCAATGCCTTTCTCCGCGGGCGCTGCACGGAATGCTTCGCCGCGGTCGTGGGCGACCAGACGATTTTGCGCGAAATAAAATACGTCATCACCCTCGATACCGACACGCAGTTGCCGCGCGAGTCAGCCCGCCAGCTGATCGGCACGATGGCGCATCCGTTGAACCAGCCGCGATTCGACCCGGCGCTCGGTATTGTGACGGAAGGCTACAGTCTTTTGCAACCGCGGGTGGATGTGAGCCTGCTGACGGCGGATCGTTCGCGATTCGTCAGGTTGCACGCCGGCGAAGTCGGGATCGATCCCTACACCCGCACCGTCTCGGATGTTTATCAGGACCTTTTCGGCGAGGGCTCCTTCATCGGCAAAGGCGTTTATGACGTTGATGCTTTCGAGCGCGCGTTGGCCGGCCGTTTTCCAGAAAACCGAATCCTCAGCCACGACCTCCTGGAATCGGTTTACGCCCGCTGCGGTTTGGTGAGCGACGTGACACTTTACGAGGAATATCCGTCGCGCTACGAGATCGACGCTGTCCGGCGGCATCGCTGGATTCGAGGCGACTGGCAAATTTTGCCGTGGCTACTGCCGCGCGTTCCCGACGAGGAGGGTCGCGGTATCCGCAATCCGATCTCGGCGTTGTCGTGGTGGAAAATTTTCGACAACCTGCGCCGCAGCCTTGTTCCGATCGCGCTCGTACTTTTCTTTTTCGCGAGCTGGCTGCTCGTTCCGCGGCTCGGACTGTTGGCAACGGGCGCGCTCCTCGCCATCATCGCGTTGCCCGGTTTGCTCTCGCTCGTTGTCGAACTCCTGCGCAAATCGGAGCAATTGCCGTGGCGAATGCATTTGCGCGGTATGTTGGCGTCAGCGAAACGGACGCTCACTCAGATCGGACTTACCCTGGCGTTCCTGCCGAACGATGCCTTTCTCAGTCTGACAGCAATCGGCCGGACACTTTGGCGCGTCTTCATGACGCGGCAACACTTGCTGGAATGGGTCACATCGGGCGAAGTGGCGCGCAGCGCGCGAACGGATCTTGCGGGCTCCTATGCGGCAATGTGGTTTGCGCCGGCAATCGCGCTCGGCGGCGCCATTTCTTTGGGCGTCATGCAGCCGGCGCGCTGGATGGTTGCCCTGCCATTCTTCGCTCTTTGGCTGACTGCGCCCTGGATCGCGTGGTGGATCAGCCTGCCCATCGAGCAGCCGGCCCCGGAACTCAGCGCAGAACAGTTAACTCTACTCCGTCGCATCGCACGGAAGACCTGGCATTTTTTCGAGACTTTCGTCACCGCGGAAGAGAACTGGCTGCCGCCTGATAATTTCCAGGAAGAACCAGTGCCCGCCGTCGCCGCGCGCACTTCACCCACCAACATCGGTTTGTCATTACTGGCTAATCTGGCGGCGCGCGATTTTGGCTATCTCTCGTTAGGTCGGTTGCTCGAGCGAACCCATGCGACCATCGACACCCTGCACCGGCTGGAACGGCATCGCGGGCATTTCTACAACTGGTATGAGACGCGCACCCTGCGCCCGCTGATTCCGCTCTACGTCTCCAGTGTCGATAGCGGCAATCTCGCCGGGCATTTGCTCACGCTGGCCTGCGGATTGCGCGGGTTGGCCGAGGAAAAAATTCTCGATCCGCAAATCTTCGCCGGTCTGCGCGACACGCTTGCCCTGGCGCAGGGATTGGCCGGCGAGAATGCGCTTTTATCGCAACTCGACGCCGAACTGGCGCAGACGCCGTCCGATCTGCGTGCGGCTGCAACGTTGTTGCAACACGCGGTGGAACAATCAGCGAAGATTTGCGACGCGCTGGCTAATCGAGAAAACGATTTGAAAGCCTGGACGCAAACACTGCACCGCAATTGCGCCGAGCATTTGGACGAACTGAATTTCCATGCACCCTGGTTGAAGGACGAAAATCTCACGAGCAGGATTGCGCAACTTCACTCCGCCCCATCTTTGCGGGAAATCGCCACCTTCGATCAGCTCGACGGCCAGTTCCCGGCGGGATCAGAAATCCTGGGCGAGGCGAGCAAACGTGCGCGTGAGCGAGTGCGCACCTTGGAAACGCTCGCCCGCCAATGCGACGAACTGGCGGGAATGGATTTTAGTTTCCTCTTCGACAAAGCGCGTAACCTGTTCGCCATCGGCTTCAACGTCACCGAAGGCCGGCGCGACCTGAGTTTTTACGACCTGCTCGCCTCAGAAGCGCGTCTTTGCAGTTACCTCGCCATCGCGGAGGGACAGGTGCCACAGGACCATTGGTTCGCGCTCGGCCGGCTGCTGGTCGCGCCCGGCGGCGAACCGATCCTGGTTTCGTGGAGCGGATCGATGTTCGAGTATTTGATGCCATTGCTGGTGATGCCGAGCTACCGCGGCACTTTGCTCGATCGCGCCTGCAAAACCGCAGTCGAATTGCAAATCGATTACGGCAATTCGCGCGGTGTTCCGTGGGGCGTTTCGGAATCGGGATTTAACCAGGGCGACGTGAAGCAAACGTATCAATATCGCGCCTTCGGTGTGCCCGGACTCGGTTTGAAACGCGGGCTGGCCGAAGACCTGGTCATCGCGCCGTACGCGACGGTGCTGGCGTTGATGGTAGCGCCGAGGGAAGCCAGCGAAAATCTCCAGCGCCTGGCCCGCGATGGACGCGAAGGGGATTTTGGATTCTACGAGGCAGTCGATTACACGGCATCGCGGCTGCCGCCGGATGAGAGCAGCGCCACCGTTCGTTCCTACATGGCACATCACCAGGGGATGAGTCTCCTCGCCATTGTTTCGTTGCTGCGCGATCTGCCGATGCAGCGCCGTTTCATGTCGCGCCCGTTGCTGAAGGCGGCCGATCTATTGTTGCAGGAGCGGCTTCCCAAAGCCGAGGCCAGCGTCTTGCCGGAAGACCTTGAGCTGGAGGAAACGCGGCCGCATTTCGGCGAGGGCGAAGATGTCATGCGGGTTTTCAAGAGTCCCATGTCGCGGACTCCGGAGATTCATCTTCTTTCCAATGGCCGCTATCACGTCGCCATTAGCAATGCCGGCGGCGGCTACAGTCGCTGGAACGATCTCGCCATCACCCGCTGGCGCGAAGACGCGACTTGCGATTACTGGGGCGCGTTCCTCTATCTGCGCGACGTGGCGACCGGAGAATTCTGGTCCGCCGCTTATCAACCGACGCTGCGCCCCACAAAAAATTACGAAGCTATCTTCACACAGGCGCGGGCCGAGTTTCGACAACGCCATGGTAATCTCGAGATGCATACCGAGCTCAGTGTTTCGCCCGAAGACGACGTCGAGCTGCGGCGCGTCACTCTCACTAATCATTCTTCTACCGCGCGCACGATCGAACTAACGAGTTACGCCGAAGTCGTGCTCGCCGCCCAGGCCGCGGACGAAGCGCACCCGGCCTTCAGCAATCTGTTTGTGCAGACCGAATTTGTGGCCGATTCCTCCGCCGTTCTCTGCACCCGGCGCGCGCGCACGCCTGAGGAAAATCCGCCCTGGCTGCTGCATTTGCTGGTCGGGCAAGGCGGCACCCACGGCGAAACCTCCTGCGAAACCAACCGTGCCCGATTTGTCGGACGGAACGGAAATCTGGTGAACCCGGCAGCGATGCAAAAGGTGGCGCCATTGTCGAACACGGCTGGTTCTGTGCTCGATCCGATTATCTCGCTCCGGCGGACTGTCACTCTGCAACCGGATGAAATTGCCATCCTCGATTTCGTCATCGGCGCGGCCGAAAACCGTGAAACGGCAAACGCGTTAGTGGAGAAATATCAACATTTCCGAATGGCCGATCGCGCGCGCGACCTGGCCTGGACCCACGGCCAGGTGATTCTGCGCCAGCTCAACGCCACCGAAGCAGACGCGCAACTTTACGCGCGGCTGGCTGGCGCCATCATTTATGCCGATCCCGCCCGCCGCGCCACCTCGGGCATTCTGCTGGAGAATCGCCGCGGCCAAAGCGCTCTCTGGACCTACGGCATCTCCGGTGACACGCCGCTGGTTCTTCTGCGCATCACCGACATGGAGAATATCGAACTCGCGCGCCAGCTCATTCAGGCTCATTCCTACTGGCGCGCCAAAGGCTTGGCGGTCGAACTGGTGATTTTGAACGAAGACGTTTCGGTTTATCGCCAGAATTTGCAGGATCAAATCACGTCACTGATCGCAGCCGGCAGCGAAGCCCAACTGCTCGACAGACCCGGCGGCATTTTCGTTCGCCGTCTCGAGCAAATCCCGAATGACGATCGCGTTCTTCTCCAATCCGCCGCCCGCATTGTCCTCGATGACGAGCACGGGTCGCTCCTGGAACAACTCGAACACCGCAGTGTGCTCGAGCCGCCCGTTCCCGCATTCAGTGCCAGCCGCGCGCCCCGAATCGAAACGCCTTCGCCGCCACCCGCGCGCGATCTCATTTTTCGCAACGGCCTCGGCGGCTTCACTCCCGATGGCCACGAATACGTCATCACGCTCTCACCCGGGCAGGTGACGCCCGCGCCGTGGGTCAACGTGCTGGCCAATCCATCGTTCGGCACCGTCGTTTCAGAAAATGGCGGCGCTTACACCTGGTTTGAAAACGCACATGAATTCCGTCTCACCCCATGGTTTAACGATCCGGTGCGCGACCTCACCGGCGAGACCTTTTACATCCGCGATGAAGAAACCGGCCAGATCTGGTCGCCCACGCCCGGGCCGGCCCGCGGCGCCAGCGCTTACGTCATTCGGCACGGATTTGGTTACACCGTTTTCGAGCACACCGAGCACGGGATCGTTTCCGAGTTGTGGATTTACGTGGCGACGGATGCGCCGGTGAAGCTGGCGGTTTGCAAACTACGCAACATCTCGGGCGGGCCGCGCCGTCTCTCCGTCACCGGCTATTGCGAATGGGTGCTGGGCGATTTGCGCCACAAAACCCTCCTCAACGTCCAGACCGATGTCGATCTCAAGAGTGGCGCGCTCCTCGCCCGCAATTTTTACAATACAGAATTCCCAGACCGCATCGTCTTCCTCGATGTCAATGAACCGACCCGCACCCTTACTGGTGACCGCAAGGAATTTCTCGGACGCAACGGGACGCTCGCTAAGCCGGCCGCGCTCAAGCGGGCTCGGCTTTCCGGAAAGGCAGGCGCCGGGTTGGACCCATGCGGCGCGATGCAGGTCGCTTTCGATCTCGCTGAGGGACAGGAACGCGAAACCTGTCTCCGGCTCGGGGCCGCGCTCAGCATCGCCGAGGTGCACGATCTGATCTTCCGGTTTCGCCGCGCCGACGCCAGCCGCGTTGCCCTTTCCGCCGTTCACGAATTTTGGAATCGCACCCTCGGCGCCATCAATGTCGATACGCCCGATCCCGCCGTAAACACCATGGCCAACGGCTGGTTATTATATCAAACCCTCGGCTGCCGTCTCTGGGGACGCTCCGGATTTTATCAATCCGGCGGCGCCTACGGATTCCGCGATCAATTGCAGGATGTGATGGCGCTGGTGCACGCCGAGCCTGCCCTCACCCGCGAGCATCTTCTCCGCGCCGCTGCGCATCAATTTCGCGAAGGCGACGTTCAGCATTGGTGGCATCCGCCGGTAGGGCGCGGGGTGCGCACGCATTTCTCCGACGACTATCTCTGGCTGCCCTACGTCACTTGCCGCTACGTCGCCTGCACCGCCGACACCGGCGTGCTCGACGAACAAATTCCCTTCCTCGATGCGCGCCCGGTTATGCCGGAAGAGGAATCGTATTACGATTTGCCGAATCGCTCCCAGGAATCGGCCGCGCTCTACCAGCATTGCGTGCGCGCGATCGAGCATGGATTGAAATTCGGCGAGCACGGTTTGCCATTGATGGGTTCGGGCGATTGGAATGACGGCATGAACCTGGTGGGAAGAGAAGGCCGGGGCGAAAGCGTGTGGCTCGCCTTTTTTCTTTATGATGTGCTGATGCAATTCGCTGGGCTGGCACGCGGGCGCGAGGACGCGACTTTCGCAGAGCGTTGCCTGGCCGAGGCGAAACGGTTGCAGGAGAACATCGAGAAAAATGCATGGGACGGGAACTGGTATCGGCGCGCCTACTTCGATAATGGCGAACCGCTCGGCTCAAAAACAAATTCGGAATGTCAGATCGATTCCATCCCGCAAAGCTGGTCCGTCATTAGCAGCGCGGGTGAGCCGGCGCGTTCGCGCCAGGCGATGCAGACCGTAAACGAACGCCTCGTTCGGCGCGACGCCAAGCTCATCGAGCTATTCGCGCCGCCTTTCGACAAATCAGCGCTCAATCCCGGCTACATCAAAGGTTACATTCCCGGTGTGCGCGAGAACGGCGGCCAATACACTCACGCTGCTATTTGGACCGCGATGGCTTTCGCGCTCATGGGCGACAACGAGCGCGCGTGGGAACTTTTCGCTTTGCTCAATCCCATACAGCACGGCGCGACGGCCGAGCAAATCGCCACCTACAAAGTGGAACCGTATGTCATTGCCGCCGATGTCTATGCCGTCGCTCCGCACATCGGTCGCGGCGGTTGGACTTGGTACACCGGATCAGCCGGCTGGATGTACCGGTTCCTCACCGAAACACTGCTCGGCGTTCATCTCGAAGGCAATCGCCTGCGAATAACTCCACGTTTTCCGGCGAGTTGGAACAGCTACAAGATTCACTATCGCTATCGGCAGACCGTTTATCACATCACCATCAACCGTCTCTCAGCGGACGAAACTGACGCAAATGAATTGTCCCTCGACGGTCAAGTCCTGGCCGAAGAAACGATTCCCCTGATCGACGATCACCACGAGCACTTCGTCGAGCTACGAACGCGATAAAACGCTGCTGCCGTCTGAGAAGCCTTTTCGGGGAATGTAACGCAATCCGCACGAGAAACTTCTTTGCCACAGCTTTGTGCGCCTGAACAGACGCCAGCGCAATCAGTGCAAGATTTTGCAGCGACTTGATTCCGATTCTTCGCTCACCGAGCCATTCTCATCGCGCTCGCTCTTGGGACTCCAAATCAAGTACGCGGGAACCCCGAGCAGGACGATGCCAACTCCGATGCCTGCGCGCGTGGGCTGCGTGGCGACGGTGTTTAAAGCCAGCGCGGCGGCAGCGGCGATGAAGAGCAAGGGTGTCACGGGATAGCCGGGCACGCGGTAAGGCCGCTCGGTTGCGGGGATGCCCCTGCGGTAAACGAAGATGCTGGCCGCGGCGAGCGCATAAAAAATCCACCCTATGAAAATGACGTAGGTGAGCAGTTGTTCAAAGGTTCCAGTGATGGCGAGGATGGCCGACCAGACGGCGCCGGCGATCACGGCGAACGCTGGTGTCTGGAAGCGCGGATGCACTTCGGCCCACCGCGCCAGGAACCAGAAAGATGCCTGACCCGATCACTGATCCGATGGTCAGCCAGATCAGATCACGCAGTGCGAGCGTGCGCGGCAGAGTTGTCATCCCAGACGAATCAACGTCAATAATTCACGCTAAAGGCAATTAACCTGAAGGTGACAGCCACCCATAAGGTAGTCAGGCAGGCGATCACCAGTAGGCCGCTCCATCCTCGCGCAACCCAGCGGCGTTTCTGCGTCCACGTCAGCCAGGCATTCCAGATTGCGATTAAGGCGGCGCCTACACAGACGCGACCAATCAGGGTGCTTTCCAGTTCCGAGTGGCGCTGTCTAGAGA
>JBBPYF010000060.1:0-13046 GCA_038200165.1 Chthoniobacterales bacterium
GAATTTGATCATGCGCCACGATTCGCCGATGGCGTTGTTCGACGTAGCGCAGGCGGTGACGATGCACATGTTCGGGCCGCGCATGCCGAATTCCATGGAGATGAGCCCGCTGGCCATGTTGCTGATGAGCATGGGAATGGTGAAAGCGGAGACACGCTGCGGCCCTTTGGTCAACAAGACGAAGTGTTGATCTTCCAGCGTCTTGAGGCCGCCGATCCCGCTGCTGACGAGCACGCCGAAACGATCAGGATTCTCGTTCGCCATCTCGATGCCGGAATCGGCCATCGCGGTTTTTGACGCCGCCATGGCCAGCTGGGCGAAACGATCGGTCCGGCGAACGTCCTTCGGATTTTTGAAAAAATTCTTGGCCTCGAAATCGCGCACTTCGCCGCCGATACGGCAGTCGTACTGCGAAGTGTCGAACGTCTCGATGGTGCGAATACCGCTGACGCCGTTCTTCAGGTTCGACCAGAATGTTTCGAGGTCGTTGCCGAGCGGCGTGACGACGCCCATTCCGGTGATGACGACGCGGCGATTGTTCATGAATAGTGACGAGTGATGAGTGATGAGCAAAAACGGACGCAGCGACAATTACTCGTCACTTGTCACTTGTCACCCGTCACTATCTCGTTCCCATTCCGACGCTCTGCACCGTCTGGAAGAGTTTGCCTTCGGTTTTGATGGACGGGGCGATGATGATTTCGGTCTGCTGGAATTCGCTCAGGTCGCGCGCGCCCACGTTGCCCATACAGGTGGTGATGGCGCCGACCAGATTCTGGCTGCCGTCATCGACTTCGGCCGGGCCGAAAAGAATTTGTTTCAGTGGGCCGGTGGCGCCGACTTTGATGCGGGTGCCGCGCGGCAGGTTGGCGTGCGGCGTCGCCATTCCCCAGTGGTAGCCGCGGCCCGGAGCCTCCTGCGCTTTGGCAAACGCGCTGCCGACCATCACTGCATCGGCGCCGCAGGCCAGCGCCTTGCAAACATCGCCACCCTTGCTCATTCCGCCATCGGTAATGATAGGAACATAGCGCGAAGTTTTCTTGAAGTAAGCGTCGCGCGCAGCCGCGCAATCAACGGTGGCGGTGACCTGCGGGACGCCGAGACCGAGCACGCCGCGCGAGGTGCACGCCGCGCCGGGCCCAACGCCAACGAGAACAGCTGCCGGCCCGCAATTCATGATCTCGAATGTCACGTCATAGCCGACGGTGTTTCCGACAATGACCGGAATGCGCATGTCGCGGCAAAAATTTGCCAGATCGAGCGACTTGTACTCGGACGAGATGTGGCGCACGGTCGAGACAGTGCTTTGCACGACGAACACATCCGCGCCGGCCTCCTGCGCGATGGCGCCGAACTCGGTCGCGCGTTGCGGGATCGAGCTGACCGCGGCGAGCGCGCCACCGTCTTTGATCTGGCGAATGCGCGCCGCGATCAATTCCGGCTGCACCGGTTCCTGGTAAATGCGTTGCAGCAGCGAGGTGATCTCCGCCTTCTCCGCCTGCACAATTTTCTCGAGCACTTCGGCTGGGTTCTTGTAGCGCGTCTGCACACCTTCGAGGTTGAGAACGGCGAGGCCGCCGAGTTTGCTCATGGCGATGGCGAAACGCACATCGACGACGCCATCCATCGCGCTCGCCAGGATCGGAATTTTCAGCTCGAGCGGCTCAGTATCGCGACGCGGCAGGCGGAAGGAAATGTCCACCTCGTTCGGATTAATCGTGACGCTGCCGGGCACGAGCGCGATCTCGTCAAAGCCGTAGGTCACGCGCGCTTTGCGGTTTCGGCCAATCCACATTCCCATATTAAATACGTTCGAATTTAAAGCGTTCGTTCAGGCTCCCGCAACGGGGACAGCGCGGCAGCAGCGCATCGCTGCGGTCCTCGAATTCGAGGCCGCAAATGACACAGCGCAGCCGGTAACGAAAGGCTCGTCGTTCGCGGCGTCGGCGGTTCCATTCGTTACTTAACCAGACGAGAAAAACCGCCGCAAGAAAAAGCAGCAGGTAAATCGTGACCAGCGCGGAAAGGCTGACGCGGATCACGGTGCGCTTTCCGGTTTTTCCAGCGGAGCGAAATCGTTACCCCAGAGAATCGTCGCCACGCTCCAGAGCAGCGCTGCGTTTTCCGGGCGCGGCGGAAAACGACAAAGGAGAAGAAACTGCCGCGCCTGCTCGTCCAGCTGCGGGTCGCCCGAGGAGCTAGCGAGAAAACAAAAGCGAATTGCGCCGCCATGGTCGATGGCGACCCGAAAGCGCGCGTTCGCGGGCGCGTCTGCCCGGCTCAGGCGAAAGGTGAACTCGGGAAAAACTGGCGCCCCGAGTTCGCGCGTCGTCTCCGAAAAGACGGCTGACGTTTTTCTCGAAAGCAAAGGCAACGGAACCGCCGCTCGCGCGCGCGGCACACTGCCGATGGCGGCGGAGCTCGGAATGCTCAGGTCAGGCGCGGTTTCGGGAATGGTCCTGAGCGCCGGGTCGTGCTGTGCATAGGAAGGAATGTGCTCGAGCTTTGGCAACGTGAGCGGGCGATAATCCGATGGGCGTTGTGTGGTGCTCGCCAGCGCGGGATCTTCCGCTTCCACCCACCGCAGGAGCGCGAGCGATTCGGGATCGTCCGGCGAAATGACGCTCACGCGCGCTGGCGGCGGCAGCAACGCCACTGCGGGCGGATACACAATCTGGAAGATGTAGAAACAAAGCGCGTGCAGACCAAGCGATGCGATGAGGAAGAAGACGAGCGCGCGACGCCGGCCCTCGGGCGCCGGCCAGTCGAACAAGAGCGGCGAGGCCGCGGCATTCATTTGGGCGGAGCAGTCGCCAGCGCCACCGACGGCACACCGTGCTCGAGCGCGACGTTGGCCACGCGAATGACTGTTTCATACGGCGTGGCTTTGTCTGCTTTGATAATGATGGAGCGGTCTTCCTTGCGCGCTCTCTCGAGCAGCGGCCCAAGCTCCTCCACTGCGATCTTTTGGTCGCGAAAATAAACGGTGGCGCCGTTGGTAATGCTGATGATTTCGTATTTCACCGGTGGGGCGAGCATGAACTTCGAGAACGGCACGCTCACGGAAATTCCCGGTTGTAAAACAAAGTTAGAACTCAGTAGCAGGAAAAAGATCATCAAAAAGACGACGTCGAGCAGGGGGAATAAGAGCAGCCACCCGAACTGATAGTTCTTGGTGCGGGTAAGTTTCATGACTCTGCCATAACTGAATATTGATCAGTAAATGGTGAATACGCCCGCACTATTCACCGATCACCGATCACTGTTCACCAGTCATTCTCTCCTGCGGCTGAAACGTGATAATGCCGCTCTCCGGCTCCGTTTCGGTGAGCAAGTGCACGATCTCGATGCCCGCGCGCTCCATGTCATGCATCATCATGTTTACCCGCGAAGAGAGATAGCTGTAGGCGAGGAAGGTGGGCGTCGCCACGACCAACCCCGCCGCGGTGGTGAGCAGGCTTTTGTAAATACCGGCCGAGAGTTCCGTCACAGTCGCGTAGCCGCCGTTGGATGCGATCACGCCGAAGGCCTCGATCATTCCCGCGACCGTGCCGAGCAACCCAAGCAGCGGCGTGAGATACGCCAGGGTGGCGAGCACACCGAGAAAGCGCTCCAGCTTTGGCACCTCGAGCTGTCCCGCTTCCTGCACGATCTCGCGCAACTCGGCCCGTGGCAGATCATGCCGAATGATGGCGGCATGAATGACCCGTGCCACGGGTCCAGGCGTGCCGGCAGATTCATGCAAAGCTTCCGCGTAATTCCGGCGCCGGATCAGGTTGGCCAATCCTTTCAAGAACTCGCCCACGTGAATGGTGGCGCGATGAAGATAGAACAGCCGCTCGGCAAAGAGGGCGATAGAGATGATCGAGCAGATCAGGATGGGCCACATGAGCAGCCCGCCTTTCTGTAAATACTCGATCATGATCCGTGCCTCTTAGATTCCACTGTCATCCCGAGCGACTTGTCCGCCGTAGGCGTTGCGAAGGCGGACGTCGAGGAATCCCGTGGCGGACCGGGCAGGTAATGCAGCGGGATTCTTCGACTCCGCTTCGCTGCGCTCAGAATGACAACGGCGTTTACGAGCTGTTCTCTAGCGCGCTTTGCTGCGCGAGGCAATCACTTCCGTTTCGGAGGCGATGCGTTGGGCGCGGTTTGACCAAGCAGTTTGCCGGCGCCGTCGTAGGCAGAGTAGCCGATCTGATGGCCCGCTGCATCGTAGCGGAAGGTGATCCTGCCCAGCACCGTCTCGTCCTTTGCCAGGTGAATTTCCTCGGCCAGGTGATTATTGGCGTCGTACTTATATAGAGCGACGAACCGGAACTCACCTTTGGGGCCGAGGACTTCGCCGCGGCTGAAGCGCCCGTTCTCGTCCAGCTCGTAATTAATTTTCTCGCGCAACTTCGCGTTTTTGCCGGTGGTGGTGGCGGTGCATTTGCGGTTCCCCGCGTCGGTTTCGTAAACGGTGCGCGAGCCATCGGCATTGAGCACAACGCTGACGCGCATTTCGCCCGGAGGCGACTGGGCGATGAGGGGGAAAGCCGCTGTAAAGATGAGCAGACTGGCCGGGATGAGAGGACGCATAAAGGCGGCGAGGAGCATAGCGTGAGAAAAAGATTGTGAAAAGTTAGAGAAACTCATTGACCACAATGGGCTGTGGTGGTTAAAAGTGGGGCGAAGTGGATTAAGGTGGATACCTCTCCCGCCCGCTCATGCAAAAGACCGTGCCGCTCCAACCTCTCTACGCCGGCGAATTCCGTCACGCCATCGACGAGAAAAATCGCGTCACCATTCCTTCGCGCTGGCGGCGCAATGAAGCCGAGGAGTTCATCCTTCTGGCCGATTCCAGCAACGAGTTTCTCATCGTCATATCCCCGGAGGAATTCGATCGCATGAGCGCAGCGGCGCATAACGATCCGGCCGTCAGTGCGCGGGACCGCCGCGTTTTTTTGCGCCAGCTCCATTCGCGCGCCCAGCACGGCATCGCCGATAAACAGGGCCGTCTTGTTTTGCCGGAAGATCTCTGCCGGCAGATCGGGCTGAAGGGCGAAGTCGCCCTCATCGGCGGTCGTGGGCGCTTCGAGATTTGGAATATCGCGCGCTGGAAAAAAGCGCACGCGGAAGAAACGGCCACCTATCAGCACGTGGCGAATGTCATCGGTCTGTAAGATGAATTTTCAGACGTCCTACCACACGAAATCCGAGAGTCTGACCTTCTCGGAGCACAGTCCGTCCCGGCTGTGCGGCCGCAGGGCGTCTCGCCTGGCGGGAATGAGGAACTACCGCGAAATCGAGCAGGCGAGACGCCCGCTCGCCGCACAGCCGAGACGGACTGTGCTCCAACCATGAACGCACTGCTCTTCGAACGCCCCATCTGGTTCGCCACCGGGCCGCTCGTGCTCGAGGACGAAGCGCAGGATCGCGAGGAGTTCATTTACCACCGCCCAGTCATGGTGCGCGAAGCGATCGAGTTGCTCGCCGTGCGCGCCGGCTCACTCATTCTCGATGCGACCTGCGGCGGCGGCGGACACGCCGAAGCAATTTTGAAGAGCGGTGCCGATGTGCTCGGGCTTGATCAGGATCCGGATGCGATCGCGGAAGCGGCCGATCGTTTGGCGCAATTCGGCAACCGCGTGACGTTGCGACAGGCAAATTTCCGTGACGCCGGTCGCGTGCTTGATGAGATTGGCATCGCGGAGATCGGCGGCGCCATTCTCGACCTCGGCGTTTCCTCACGACAGTTGGAGAACGCCGAGCGCGGATTCAGTTTGATGCGCAACGGACCACTCGACATGCGGATGAATCCGAGTGGGGAAATCACCGCGGGCGAGATCATCAACTCCTACAGCGAAGAGGAATTGACCCGGCTCTTTCGTGATCTGGGCGAAGAACCGGCGGCGCGGCGCATCGCCACCGCCATCGTCAAACAGCGCAAGACTTCGCCCTTCCGCGAAACGCTGCCGTTCGCGCGCATGATCGAAAAAATCGTCGGCCGGCACGGGCGCAGGCATCCGGCGACGCAGGTTTTTCAGGCCTTGCGCATGGAAGTGAACGATGAGCTCGGCGCGCTCGAACAAGGTTTGCGCATCATCGTCGATCGGCTCGAAGGCGGCGCGCGCATCGCGGTGATTTCTTTTCACTCGCTGGAGGATCGGATTGTGAAAAACTTCTTCCGCGAAGGGAGCCGCGAATATTTCGACAGCCCGGAATGGCCGGAACCGCGCCCGAATGCGAAGCGCGATCTGCTTGTAATCACGCCCAAGCCGCTCGAGCCCGGAGCTAACGAGCAACGGTTCAACCCGCGGGCGCGCAGCGCAAAACTGCGTGTTGCTGAGAAACTGGGATGAGAGCGGCGCAACGCAAGAACGTCAACCGCGTGAACGCCCCCGCGCTGGCCCGCTGGATCGTCGTCACCGGCCTGGTGGCGCTGGCCGGGCTTTGTTACGTTTATCTGACCTTGCAATTGCACCGGCTGGGCGACCGCAAGAAAACACTCGAGACCGAGCTCGTCAGTCTGCGCCAGCAATACGATGTCGCTAATGTGCAGATCGCCGCGCTGACGTCGCGGAGTGCGCTGCAACGGCGATTGAAGGAAGGCTATTTGAAGATGGTCCCGATCGCGGAGCAGAACATTATGCGGCTCGCACCGATGCGGGTCCCGCCAGATGAGAACGGCATTCGCCAGGCAGCAAACACTCGGGTGGTCAGATGAGATGGAACGGACGAACACGGTGTGCGCTGGTTTGCGTCTTTTTCATCCTTATTTTTAGCGCGTTCTCCTTTCGGCTTGTTTATCTCCAGCTCGTCAAACACGACGAATACGCCGGCCTCGCGGCGGAGAAGCACGTTTACAAACAACCGATCTACGCCGAGCGCGGCGTCATCACCGACGCCAACGGCGAAGTGCTCGCGCATAACGCGCCGGTGGAAACCGTGGTCGCGGACACATCGCATTTCAACAAGGAAAAAATGGCCGAAGCCGTCGCGCTGCTGAGTCGCGAGCTGCGCGTTACGGCCGATGAATTGTCGGAAAAGCTCGGGAGTGACCGGCACTACATCGTGCTCAAACGCGAGCTGCCGCAATCAGCAGCCGACGCGCTTTGCGCCAGACTACGCGCGCAAAACATTCGCGGCATTTACTTCGAGCATGACGCCACGCGCCTTTATCCGAACGGCTCGATGTTGTGTCACGTCATCGGCTTCACCGATTTCGATCACAAGGGAATCCAGGGCGTGGAAGCGTCGATGGATGAATATCTGTACGGGCAGGATGGCTTCCGCTACATCGAGCACAACCGGGCCGGGCAGGAGATCGTGCTCTATCGCGGGCAGGAACGCGCACCGCGTGACGGCTATCAGGTTCATCTCACGGTCGATTTGAATTTGCAGAACATCATCGAGGAAGAAATCGACGCGGCGGTGCGCGAATACCGGCCAGAGAAAGCGACAATTATTCTGATGCGGCCGCAGACCGGCGAAATTCTGGCCATGGCGAACCGGCCGAACTTCGATCTCAACCAGCGCAATACCGCCAGGCCGGAGCAGATGAAAAATCGCGCCATCATCGATATGATGGAGCCGGGCTCGACCTTCAAGATCGTGACTGCGGCCGCGGCGCTAAACGAGCGCAAGGTGCGGCCCGACACCACGATCTTCTGCGAGAATGGGCTTTGGAATTTCGGCGGCCGTCCATTGCACGACCACAAGCCCTACGGCGAGCTGAGCGTGCAGGACATCCTCATCAAATCGAGTAACATCGGCGCGGCCAAACTTGCGCTTAGCCTCGGCGATCAGAAGTTCTACGAATACATCCGGCGGTTCGGATTCGGCGAACGCACGGGCGTGGAATTGCCCGGCGAAATTTCGGGCGTGATCCGGCCGCCGCAGAGCTGGAGCAAGATTTCGATTACGCGCATTCCGATGGGGCACGAGGTGGGAGTGACGCCGTTGCAGATGACGGTGGCGATGGCGACGATCGCCAACGGCGGCAAGCTGGTCACGCCGCGCATCGTGAAATCGGTCACGACGGCTGATGGCAAAACGATCAGCGCATTTTCGCCGCAGGTTGTGCGGCAGGTAATTTCGCCGGAGACATCGCGCCAGGTGGCGACGGCCTTGCGCGGCGTGGTGAGTGATCGCGGCACTGCGGCCGCAGCAGCAGTTCCCGGGTTCATCATCGCGGGAAAGACCGGCACCGCGCAAAAAGTGGATCCGCACGGCGGCTATGAGCACGGCAAATACGTCGTCTCGTTCACCGGATTTTTGCCGGCCGATCATCCGGAGTTCGTCGGCCTGGTCGTGCTGGATGACGCCAAAACTTCCAAGCCGGAACTGAACTACGGCGGGATGGTCGCCGGTCCGATTTTCTCCCGCGTGGCGGAGAAAGCGGCGCGTTATCTCGATCTCGAGCCGCATCCCGAATTGACCAAGCCGGCCGCGACCGCGAGCCGCGTCGCCTTAACCAATGCAGCACGGCGTTGAGCAAGGGCGCTGATTTTCCATGCAGCTCAAAGTTCTCCTTCGCGCCATCACGCCACGGCGCGTCATCGGCCCGCCTGATCGCGAAGTGGAAGGCATCGCGTATGACTCGCGGCGAGTGCAAAGGAACACTCTCTTCGTTGCCTTGCCCGGTGAGAAAAGTGATGGCCACGACTTCATTGACCAGGCTGTCGAGAAAGGAGCGAGTGTGATCGTGTCCGAGCGCGAGATTTCCTCGCCGCGCGCGACCTGTGTGCTGGTGGACAAGACGCGGCCGGTGCTGGCGGATTTATCGGCGACGTTTTTTGGAAACCCGAGCCGCAAATTGAAAATGGCGGCGGTCACCGGCACGAACGGGAAAACGACGACGAGCTTTCTTATCAAACACATTTGCGAGCGCGCCGGATTGCGCTGCGGTTTGATCGGCACTGTGCGCTATGAGATCGGTGAGCGCATTCTGCCGGCGGTGCGCACCACGCCCGAAGCGCTCGATGTGCAGGAGTTGCTCGCGCAAATCGTGAACGCCGGCTGCCGGGCCACGGCCATGGAAGTTTCCTCCCACGCGCTCGCGCAGGAACGCACGCGTGGGATCGAGTGGGACGTGGCCGTATTCACCAACCTGACGCAGGACCATCTCGATTTTCACGGCACAATGGAGAATTACTTCGAAGCGAAGGCGAAGTTGTTCGAGTCGCTCGTTCAGCAGGAGCGAAAAAAGCATGCGACCGCTGTCATCAACATCGATGATCGTTACGGACAAAAGCTGATCGACCGGCTCGGGAGCAGATGTCCGGTAATCACGTATGGCATGTCGCTGCGGGCAGATTTTCGCGGCTCGAATCACCGCACCGAAACTGCCGGCACATCGTATCAACTCGATGCCAAAGGCCGCAGCTACCTCGTCCGCCTGCCGCTGATCGGGCGGTTCAATGTCGGCAATTCAATGGCAGCACTGGCGACGGCGAATGCGCTTGGAATCAACGTGCGCGACGCGGTGCTCTCGCTCGCGCGTTTACCACAGGTACCCGGCCGGCTGGAGATGGTTCCAGCCAGGCGCCAATTCCAGGTGTTCGTCGATTACGCGCATACGCCGGATGCGCTGTTGAACGTGCTGAAAACGCTGCGCGAACTGGAGCCGCGCCGGCTCATCATCGTGTTCGGTTGCGGCGGGAATCGTGATCGGCAAAAGCGTCCCCTCATGGGCCGCGTCGCCGCTGACTTTGCCGATCACGTCATCATCACCTCCGACAATCCGCGCAAGGAAGATCCCGACGCGATCATTGCCGAAGTGGAAAAAGGTTTCCGCTCGAAACACTACGAGAAAATCGCCGATCGCGCGGAAGCGATCGCGCATGCCATTTCGCTGGCGCAGCCGCGCGACGTGGTGCTCATCGCTGGTAAAGGACACGAATCGTATCAGGAGTTCAGCGATCACACGATTCCCTTCGACGACGTGCAGGTGGCGAAGCGCGCGTTGGAAAATCAGCCGGTGCAATTTTCATGAAAGGTGTCGCACGAAATCTCCGGGTAGCGCGCGCGTCCCGCGTGCTGGTTTCGGCGTCCCGCCGAAACGGACTTCGCGCTCGCGCGTGCGTGCTTCTATCAGCGGGAGTTCTCAGGAGAAGTCCGCGAACGCGGGACGCGTTCGCCAGCACGCCAGAGGCGTGCGCTACCCAGAGCTCTGGCACCACACGCTAGACCAAATGGACCCGCTGCCACTTCACCGCATCGCAGAGTTCGCTCGCGCGGCAATCGAGCGCGGAAGCGGTGACACGTCGATCGAACGGATCAGCACAGACTCGCGCACGATCAAGCCGGGCGAGCTGTTCGTTGCTTTGCGCGGCGACAATTTCGATGCGCACGATTTCATGGCGCAGGTGGCCGAACGCGGCGCGGCGGGCGCCATCGTTTGCGGAAACCTAGTGGCAAATTTGCCAGAGCAATTTGCGATCTTACGCGCCGCCGACACGCTCACTGCCTACCAGAACCTCGCGGCTAATTACCGAAAATCATTGCCGCTAAAAGTGCTCGGCATCACCGGCAGCAACGGCAAAACCTCCACCAAAGATTTCGCCGCTGCCATCTTGGCGCGCGCGTTCCGCGTCACCAAAACTGAACGCAATTTCAATAACCAGGTCGGCCTTCCGCGGACGATGCTGGAAGCGAATCGTTCTCATGAAATCGCCGTGTGGGAACTCGGCATGAATCATCCGGGCGAGATCGCCGCGCTCGCGCGCATCGCCGACGCCGACGCCGCCATCATCACGAACATCGGCGTTGCCCACATTGAATTCATGGGTTCGCGCGAGGCCATCGCACAGGAAAAAAGCGCGCTGGCCGAGTCAATTCGTCCGAGTGGATTCGTCGTACTCAATGCCGACGACGAATTCAGCGAAAGCGTTGCGAGGCGAACGCAGGCACGCGTTATCCTGGCGGGGATCAATGGCGACGGCGTTCGGGCTGCCGATGTCGAGCAATCACCCAGCGGCAGCGACTTCACCATTATCGAAGGTGCACATCGCTGTCGCGCCCATCTGCCTGTGGCCGGTCTGCACATGGTGCAAAACGCGCTACTCGCGGTCGCGGCCGGACGCGCCTTCGGCGTTTCGCTGGAACATTGCGCAGCCGGTCTGGCCTCCGCGCCGTTAACGAGAGCGCGCCTGCAAATCCGCGAAATCAATGGCGTGCAGTTCATCGATGACAGCTACAACGCCAATCCCGATTCGATGAAAGCGGCGTTGCGCACGCTGGTGGAGCTCGAATCGGAAGGGCAGCGCATTGCTGTTCTCGGAAAAATGCTGGAGCTCGGCGGCGAGTCAGAGCGCGGCCACCGCGAAGTAGGGGAAACTGCGGCCATACTCGGCATCGATCATCTCATTGTCATCGAGAGCGAGGATATCGCGCACGGCGCTCGAAACGCAGGTCTGGAAAACGCGAAGGTGGCGAAAAGCGCGAGCGAAGCGGCGGAGATGCTGAGCGACATCGTTTCCGCGGGCGATCTCGTTCTCGTCAAAGGCAGTCGCGCCGCTCGGACCGAGCAAGTGCTGGAAGCATTCAGCATTCAGCAACTGCCAGCCCGGGCCGGGTCAGAACTCAGCAATCAAGTATGATGTTCTACCTCCATCGGCTCAGCGACCAGATCGGCGGGTTCAACGTTTTCTTCTACGTGACCTTTCGCGCAGTCGCCGCTGCGGTCACTGCCTTCGGCCTTTGCCTGATCTTCGGCAATTTCGTCATCCGCAAATTGGTTTCGCTCAAAATCGGCCAACCCATTCGCACCGCCGCGGAAGTGCGTCGCCTGGCCGAATTGCACGGCGGAAAACAAGGCACACCCACCATGGGTGGCGTGCTCGTCATCGGCGCCGTCTTTCTCGCCAGCGTGCTTTGGGCCCGACCGGACAATCGCTTCGTCTGGCTCGTCCTCTTCAGCATGCTTTATCTCGGCGCGCTCGGGTTCATTGATGATTACCTCAAGGTCACGAAGAAAAAATCCGATGGCGTGCCCGGTCGCGTAAAGCTGCTGGCCCAGCTCGCCCTCGCCATCGTCGTCACAGTTGTGTTCCTCAGCAGTCCGCTGCTTCAGGTGCAGGCGCGCTCGCTTTACCTGCCGTTTTTCAAGGTGCCGGTGGTCACCAACATGGGGTGGATCACACTTTTGTTTTTCGCCATCGTCATCGTCGGCGCATCCAACGCGGTCAATCTCACCGACGGCCTCGACGGACTTGCCATCGGCTGCACCGTGACGGTGGCGCTGGCCTACGCCTTCCTTTCTTATGCCGCGGGCAACTTTCGCATCGCCGAATATTTGCAGGTGCCGTTCTATCCATTCACCGGCGAGCTGTCGGTCATTTGCGCCGCCCTCGTCGGTGCCGGGCTCGGTTTTCTCTGGTTCAATTGTCACCCGGCAAAAGTTTTCATGGGCGACACTGGCTCGCTTGCCATCGGCGGGATGATCGGTGTCGTCGCGATCTGCTGTAAGCAGGAATTCCTGCTCGCAGTCGTCGGCGGCGTTTTCGTCATCGAAGCGGTTTCGGTCATCATGCAGGTGCTGAGTTTTCAACTGACCGGACGGCGCATTTTTGCCATGTCGCCGATCCATCATCATTTCGAGCTGGTCGGCTGGAAAGAGAACACCGTCATCGTTCGATTTTGGATTCTCTCGGCGGTTTTCGCCCTGCTCGGTTTGGCGACACTAAAACTGAGATGAACCGGCGTTACCAAAACAAAAATGTCGCGGTGCTTGGCGCGGGGCTGAGTGGAACAGCTGCCGCGAACCTGCTGAAAACGCAGGGCGCAAACGTCGCGGTTCTCGACAGCGCGGACGAATCGAAGCTGCTCAAATCAACTCTCGACAGTCTGCGCAGCAACGGCATTGCCGTGATCACTGGCGCAGCCGCTGATTCAAATCGCGATACCTACGACGTGGTTGTTCTCAGCCCTGGCATTGATCCCGATTCGGCGCTGGCGCGGAATTTCTCTTCGCGCAACATCGAGATGATCGGCGAGCTCGAGCTCGGCTGGCAATTTTGTGAGCGGCCAGTCATTGCCGTTACCGGGACCAACGGCAAAAC
>JBBPYF010000061.1:0-8190 GCA_038200165.1 Chthoniobacterales bacterium
AAAGAGCTCTCCTTTAACAACATTCTCGACATCAGCGCGGCGACGAATCTGATCGCAGACTTCGAGGAGCGGACGGTCGCGATTCTGAAACACACCAACCCGTGCGGCGTCGGGAGCGACACGGATTTGCGCGAGGCATGGGAGAAAGCGTTTACCACCGATAAACAGGCGCCCTTTGGCGGCATCATCATTTGCAATCGCGAAGTGGATGAGGCGCTGGCGAAGGCGATCAGCGAAATTTTCAGCGAGGTGATTATTGCGCCGGAATTTTCCGCCGCAGCGCGCGCCATTTTGCAGAAGAAGAAAAATCTGCGGCTGATTCGTTTGCTCAGGGCATGCAACTACGCGCACGCGAAAGAGGACATCCGCTCGGTCTGCGGCGGATTGCTCGTGCAGGATGCTGACGTGGATGCGGAGAGCGCGGAGCGCGTCGTCTCGAAGCGACAGCCGAGCGAAAAGGAACTGGCGGCGATGCGGTTTGGCTGGCGCGTAGTGAAACACGTGAAGTCCAACGCCATTGTTTACGCCGCGCCCGACCGCACGCTTGGGATCGGGGCGGGGCAAATGTCGCGTGTCGATGCATCGCGCATCGCGGTGTGGAAAGCACAGGAAGCCGGTCTTTCGCTTAAAGGCAGCGCGGTGGCGAGCGATGCGTTTTTTCCATTTCCCGACGGCCTCATCGCCGCGGCGGAAGCGGGAGCGACGTGCGCGATTCAGCCCGGCGGCTCAGTGCGCGACGAGGAGGTAATCGCCGCGGCGGACGAGCGCAACATGGCGATGATTTTTACCGGCACGCGCCATTTCCGCCACTGAGCTCTGTAGCGGCGGTCTACGACCGCCGACGTGACTCCGTAGGGGAAGCTGGCAGCTTCCCCTACAAAAGCGGTGATTTGTGACCGGCGATGTAATGAAATAACGGGATGCTTCCAGAGACGAGCGTTTCGGCCGGTCATACACTGCCGCTACATTGAAAGCGGTTTATTATTTGAACCTGATCGGGACGACGACACTCCATTCCCGTCCGGGTTCGGAACGCCAGTTGCGCAAAGTTGCCATCGCCGCGGCATCAAGCGAGTTCGAGCCGGCGGAGCGCGTTACTTCCACGTCGGTGACTTTGCCTTCCTCATTGAACGTGACTCGATAACTTCCGCCGCCGCCCGCGCGCGAGCCTTCGGCCGTCCTGGCCGGATAACGCGGGGCTGGTGTGTAAAGAAGGTTAGGCTGCGGTGCGGAGACATCCCCACCCGGAGGCGGAGGCCGGTCTTTGGCGTGAAGATGCCAGTTGGGATTCATCCTGATGAAAAATCCTTTGGGGGTGGCGAAAGGCGTCGATGGCTCCGACTGCAATCTGCTGGTGTCGATCTCAGCCGAGCGATACGAGTTCGCGATCGGCGGCGGTGTTGATACATCGCCCATCGGCGCTGGTGTCGCCGGCGACGTTTCCTCCGGTCCTTCGGCGGGTGAGACGATGGACGTTTCGGATATTTCCTCCGGCGAAGCTTCCGCCATGGCCGCGCTTGTTACTCCGGCGTAAGGGGCGATCGCGGGTGCATCTTTTTCACTGTGCTGCGCGACAATTCCGATGATGGCGCCGCTCGCATCAACCACCGGAGCACCGAGCGCGGTCTTTGGCGGTGGCGGCTCAAAAGTGAGCCATTCGCCTGTCTCATCATTCTTGTGGCTTGTGATTCGTCCTTCAAGGAATGGCGCGCGCGACTCGTCCGCCGCACTGAATATAATCGCGGCCGGGGCGCCGTCTGCCACCGTTCCAGCGGCGGGATAATTTTCGAGGTGGGGAACATTGCGGGCAGTTGTTTTCAAGCGGATGAAATAGGGAGAGCTCAAGCGCACGTATGTGCCGAGCGTGTCGTAGGCGTGGCCATCGGCGCCTTTGAGTGTGGCGCTGGCCGCGTTGTTCATGGCAGTGCGTTCCGCCACCAGATCACCCTCGGGGGAGATGAAAACGCCGTGCTGATTGGCAACCAGGCCGCCGTGTTCGTCGAAAATAGCGAGAACCACTACGGCCCGGCCGACTTTCTCGGCAATTGCGGCGAAGGCATTGCTGTGCTGTGTGTGCGTTGCCGGCGCCGACTCGTCATTGATCGAAGTGATGCGCGGCACTGGTCGGCGCCGGCAACTCATCGGCAACAGCGTTAAGGCAGAGAGCGTAAGACAGGCCGCGCAACGGAAGATCCTGCCCAGGCGCGTCGCGGGGAAGAGCACAGGGAACTTTGCCACATGTCGTCCGGCGGACAACAGACCGGGCTCTACGTTGCTCCCGCGTGTTCACGTCGCGCGATGACCATTCGCGCGATGACGGCGCCGGCTGCGCAAATCACCGCGCCGAACGCGAGTGTAATCGGTGTGCCAAGCCAGTGCGCGAGCGCGCCAGCTTCAAGACTGCCGAGCGGAATCGCCGCGCCGAAAAAGAGCGACCACACGCCCATGACCCGCCCGCGCATTTCATCGGCCACAATGGTCTGCACCACCGTATTGGAAGTGGAAAAGAAGAGCAGCATGCCGAAGCCGGTGAAGAAGAGCGAAGGGAGAGTGAGATAGAAATTGCGAGTGAAAGCGAAGACGAGCAGAGCTAACGAGAATAAGTACACGCCGCCGAGCGCGAGTTTGCGCGGCGAAATGGTGTGACCCCACGTCGCCACCATGAGCGCGCCGAGGAAAGCGCCAGCGCCGCTCGCCGCCATGAGAAAACCGTAGCCGTTTGGCCCCAGGCCGAGAATGTCGCGCGCGAACGCGGGCATGAGGACCGAGTAAGACCATCCGAAAACGCCCACGACAAGGAAGAGCAGCAGAATCAACCGCACACGCGCGTGAGTCATGGCGTACTGAATACCGCTCCAGGCATGTTCGGCGGTAGAGATTTCTTCGCCGCAGCGCTGGTGCGGCGGCAGACGCATCATGAGCAAACCGGCGATGACGGCAATGAAGCTCACCGCATTAAGAAACAAGCAAAGCGCGACGCCGAGCGCGCCCACAAGAAATCCGGCCAAGGCTGGGCCGACGACGCGCGCGCCGTGAAAGACGGAGCTGTTGAGCGAAATGGCGTTGAGCAAATCATCGCGGCTCGTCATCTCGACGGTGAAGGCCTGCCGCGCCGGCATGTCGAAACCCATCGCGACGCCGTTGAGCGCACTCATCACCAGAATGAATGCAGGCGTGGCGATGTGCGCCCACACGCCTGCGGCGAGCATGAATGCGCAGAGCATTTGCGCTGTTTGCGTGATGACGAGGATGCTGCGCTTCGGGTGAATATCGGCGAGCGAGCCGCCCCAAATTGAGAAGAGCATCATCGGGGCGGAGCCGACCGCGGAGACGAGACCGAGGAGCAATTTCGAGCCGGTGCTTTGGTAAACATACCAGCTCAGCGCCGTCGTCTGCATCCAGGTGCCGATGAGCGACACGAGTTGGCCGAGGAAAAAGAGGCGATAATTGCGGTGCCGCAGCGCGCGAAAGGTTCTGCGCCAACTGACATCGCCCACCGGCTGGCGGCGCTGCCGTCCGCTGATGTCTTCGGGGACACGCGCTGTTTCCGTGGTGCTCGCCATTGTCAGAATCTAAGAAGCAGTGTCATTCCGAGCGAAGCGGAGCGAAGTCGAGGAATCACGTGGCGATACCTGTCCGGTCACATCTCGGGATCCCTCGACTCCGCTCGGGATGACGACACGATGGTGTCGATCTCGGCGAGCTCCTCGCGCGTCAGTTGCCAATTTGCAGCCGCCGCGTTCCCGCGCACCTGCTCCGGTTTGCTCGCACCCGCGATGACGGACGCCACCGGCTCGTGCGCAAGCAACCAGGCAAAGGCAAGCTCGAGCACGGAGTGGCCACGCTGTTCCGCGAACTGAATGAGCGACTCGACCCGCGCAAGATTCTCCTTCGTGAACACCTTCGGCCCGAACTCTTCAGCCGCACGACTGTTGCGAGGGAACTCTTTCCCCGCACGATATTTCCCGGTGAGCAGTCCATTCGCCAGCGGGAAATAAGGCAGGAACGCGAGGTCGCGCGCAGAACATTCGGCCAGAACTCCATCGCCCTCCGGCGCGCGATGAAACAAAGAGTATTCGTTTTGGACGCTAACGAATCGGGCACCCGTTTTGGCCGCCGCTTTTGCTTTACGCAATTGCGCGACGGAAAAATTCGAGCAACCGATTTCGCGCACTTTGCCCGCCTCCACCAATTCATTCAGCGCCGCCAGTGTATCAGCGATCGGCGTTTGCCGGTCGGGCTGGTGCAGTTGGTAAAGATCGATGCAGTTCGTTTTGAGCCGGCGCAGACTGGCTTCACATGCTTCGTGCACATACTTCGGCGAAGCGCCGCGTTGCCCGGCTTCCATCTCCAGACCGAATTTTGTCGCGATGAGGACGTCATCGCGGCGCCGGCCAAGGGCGCGGCCGAGGAACTCTTCGCTCAAGCCTTTGCCGTAGCGGTCGGCAGTATCGAAAAAATTCACACCGGCCGAGATCACCGCATCGACCACTGCGGCGGTGCTATCGGCATCAATGCGCCAGCCGAAATTATTACAACCCAGTCCGACAACCGATACTTCGAGCGATCCGATCTTGCGTTTCTCCATCTCGCAAAGTGTGACGGCGCGCAGCGAGCGCAAGCTTCTGTAGCGGCGGTCTATGACCGCCGAAATGCCCCAAACCAGAAATCCGCGCCTCAATTTTCGGCGGTCATAGACCGCCGCTACAGAACGTTGCCATCACCACTGCACGCCGCGAAGATCGAAGCAATTGCACAATTCGCCGACAACCACTCGCGGCCTTCTCCTGCGCAAACGCCGCTTAAGCGACACCAGCGCAATTGTTTCCTGGTGCACCGATTCCCTTGGTGTCATCCAGACTGTGGCGCGCGGCGCTCGTCGCCCCCGGAGCCCATTTCGTGGCCGCCTCGACTTGTTCTTCGAGGCGGAAATCTCAATCGTACTGAGCCGCAAATCCACCTTGCACACTCTGCGCGAAGTGAACGTCACCAATCCGTTCGCTGGCATCCGCACTCATCATTTGCGCACGCAAGCCGCCGCTTACTTCGTAGAGCTCATCGAAATCTGCACCGAGCGCGAACATCACGAGCCGGAAATCTTCAGCCTGCTCCAGCGCGCCTTCGGCTTTCTCAACCAGAGCCAGCCCGACATCCGCGCGATCACACACTTCGAAAACGAACTCGCTCGCATCACAGGCGTTCGTCACCCGGACCGTCCCAACGCTGCTTCTGCGCTCGGAAATCTCTTCGGCAAGCTTCCAGCGAGCCGCCCGCCTTTGCTCAACGCATTGCGCTCGTGAGCGCTGAATGCGGCGCGCGCAACGCCTGTTGCCGAAAGGCACGAAAGAGCCGCAGCTCTTCATATGCATAACGTCCACCTAACAAATCGTAGATGGGCTTCAGGGTTACTCCGTCTGTCTGTTGAAAAGCCGCTTCCAGCTCCCGCTCCTGCTCGGGCGTAAAGAAGCGCTCGCGCGGAACGACTTCCCCTCGCTCGATCGCGCTAGCCAGGTGAGTGCTAATCGTCCTCGGCGCAAAGCCACGCGCCCGTGCGATTTCCTCGATCGATTCGCCGTTCCTGAATCTCGCCAATGTCTCGCCCGCCGAATCCTTAAGCGGCAGACGCAACTCGGCCGTCACAGCGCGTGAAGTAAATTCCCGACGCGCACGAGTTAACAAAAACTGGTTGATCTCGGCCACGAACACTTCGCCAAATGCGTTCAGTTTCTGCTGACCTACACCTGGAATCCGGCCAAAATCGCCGATCCGGGTGGGATAACTCCGTGCCATTTCCCGCAGTGAGACATCAGAAAAGATGACGTAAGCAGGCACATCGCGTTCGTCGGCGAGGCGGCGCCGCAAAGTCCGCAGCTGCTCGAACAGTTCTTCATCGCACTCGATCTCTCCCGCGCGCAGGCGCTCGCCCTTGACTGGAACTTCAGCCGGCTTGGTCAAAGTGATGCTGGTGCGTTGCTTCAACGCTTCACGGCCAGCGGCCGTCAGCTCCACCGTGGCAATCCGGCCCGGCGCAATTGCGACCAAACCGAGCCTCGTTAGCTCGCGGCCGATTGATTGCCAGACCGGACGCGCAAGGTCGCGCCCGATGCCGTAGGTGGAAAGCTCGTTGTGACCGCGCTGCCGGATAGGCTCAGTGTTGGCGCCGGTCAGCACCTCGATGATGTGGTTCATGCCGAAGGCAAATCCGCTCTTTTGTCGGACCCGATGGACGCATGACAAAAACTTCTGGGCCGGGATGGTGCCATCGGAGGTCTCGCGCGGTTCGAGGCAGTTGTCGCAATTGTCGCAAGAGACGATTCCGAAGTCTTCGCCAAAATACCTCAGCAATGTCGCGCGCCGGCAGTCACGGCTCTCCGCATAGCTCACCATTTCGCGTAACTGCGCGCGCGCGATCTCCGCTTCGCGTTCCGGCTTTTCCTCGAGGAACCGCTTTTGCTTCATTACGTCGGCCGCGCTGAAGAGCAGCACGCATTCGCTCGGCAACCCATCACGTCCGGCGCGTCCGGTTTCCTGATAGTATCCCTCGATGTTCTTGGGCAGATCATGATGAACAACGAAGCGCACGTTTGGCTTGTTGATGCCCATGCCGAAGGCAATCGTGGCCGTGACGACGCGGGCATCGTCACGCAGGAATGCTTCCTGGTTGCGGGTGCGCTCACGGCCTTCCATTCCGGCATGGTATGGCTTCGCGCTGATGCCATCCCTCGTTAGCTTCTCCGCCAGCGACTCTGCCGTTTTTCTACTCGCGCAATAAACGATGCCGCTGTCATTTGGCCGCGTGCGGATGAACTCCAAAGTCTGCGCATAAGCGGACGTCTTGGGCAGTACGCGGTAAGCAAGATTTGGCCGATTGAAGCTGGCGATATAGGAGCGAGGCTCGCGCAGCTTTAACTGTTTCACAATATCCGCACGCACTCGCTCTGTTGCGGTGGCCGTGAGCGCCATGAGGGGCACGTCAGGAAATTGCGCCCGCAGCTTTTTCAACTCGCGGTATTCCGGGCGGAAATCGTGTCCCCACTCGCTGATGCAATGGGCCTCATCAATGGCGAACTGCGCGATGTTCCAGTTCAGCGCGCCCTCGAGAAACGTATCGAGCATCAGTCGCTCCGGGGCGACATAGAGCATACGATACTCTCCGCGATTGAGGCCACGCAACCGCTCCGCCGCTTCGTGCCGTTCCAGCGATGAATTGAGAAAGGTCGCTGCGATCCCGCTCGTGCGAAGTGCATCGACCTGGTCCTTCATTAAGGCGATCAGCGGCGACACCACGATGGTGAGTCCTTCGCGCAGAAGGGCTGGCAATTGGAAACAGAGTGATTTGCCTCCGCCGGTCGGGAGCAGCGCGAAGACGTCGCGCCCATTCAACGCGTCGGAGATGATCTCGCGTTGCAACGGCCGGAACTCATCGTAGCCGAAATGCTGTTTCAGAGCCTGCTGCAACTGCATGAAATATAAGTAGCCGCTCAGGTGCGCGATGCACAGCCGAAACGGCGCTCGAGAGGAGACCAACCCCCAATGAGCGAAGGCAGACTGGAGGGGTTCGCCAGCACCAGCCGCGAGAATCTGCCCACGCGCAAACCCAGCCGAGACACCAATTCCGGCTCGAAGTCGCGCCGCGATGGCAAGAGCCGCGATTGGTAATTCCCTACGGCGTGGCCGTGCCCGCAGGACTCACTACCGGTGTGGCGGCGGGCGGTTTCTCGATCACGATCGACACGCGGCGGTTCAAGGTGCGGCCGGCCGGATTATCGCTGCCGTCGGCATTCGTATTTGGCGCGACCGGATTTTGCTCGCCGAAGCCTTTCGCTGCGATGCTCGCCGCGGCCACGTTCCCGTTTTTGACCAGCCAATCCTTCACCGCATTGGCACGATCCTGCGACAACTGCATGTTCACTGACCGGCCGCCTTTGGAATCGGTGTAGCCTTCGATCGTCACCATGCTTTCGGGAAATTGGGAAAGCACAATGGCCACCTTCTTCAAAGCTTCTTCGGCCTCGGGTTTGAGAGCGGCTTTGTCATAATCGAAGAGCACGTCGCCGGATAAATTCATGCTGAGGGAGCGGCCACTCTGCTGGTTTTGCAGTTCCTGGCGTGCTCGCTCGATTTCAGCTTCCCGCTGCTGGAGCTCGGCACTTCTTCTGTCCAGTTCAAGCCGCTTCTTTTCGAGATCGG
>JBBPYF010000062.1:0-8694 GCA_038200165.1 Chthoniobacterales bacterium
CCTGGTTTTCCACAGATGCCGTTTTCCCATCTCAACGCCGAATTGGAAAAGGAGTTTGTCGTTGTGCAGTGGGATCAGCGCGGCGCGGGGAAGTCTTATTCCTGGTCCATCCCGGATGAGTCGATGCAGGTGGATCAATTTGTTTCCGATGCGCACGAGTTGGTGCAACTGCTTCTGGCGCGATTCGGAGCGCAAAAGTGTTATCTGGTGGCGCATTCGTGGGGATCAATGTTTGGGGCGCTGACCGTCGCGCGTTATCCCGAGCTGTTCTACGCCTACGTCGGCATCGGCCAGGCCGCCGACCTGCGCGAAACCGAGCAGGTGCGTTATCAATATGCGCTCGATGCGGCACACCGGGAGAGCAATCAGGAGGCAAGCGCCGACCTCGAACGAATCGGCCGGCCGCCGCACAGCGCTGAAGATCACGAAGTCATGGAAAAGTGGGTTAACTATTACTCAGCGCGCGAGCATCCCTCCGTCTCCCGCAGCCGAATGGTGAGGCTCGCCTTGTCCTCGCCCGCGTATTCATGGATCGACCTCTGCAAAATTCCGTTAGGTGTCCGCTATTCGTTCGCCCAGCTTTGGAAGGAAATTTTCTACCAGACGAACCTTTTCAAACAAGCGCCGCGGCTGGACGTGCCGGTCTATTTTTTCCTCGGCCGCCACGATCGCGTGGTCACTTGGGAAGTCGCCGAGCGCTACTTTGACGCGCTCGACGCGCCGCGAGGAAAGCAGCTCATCTGGTTCGAGAATTCCGGGCATTGGCCTCAATTCGAGGAGCCGGAGAAATATCGGGTAACACTGGTTCAACGCGTGCTAAAAGAAACTTCCGGCCGCGCTGAGGCTAAAGCGCATTGACCATGGAAAGGGCGGACAAAGATATTTCCCGCGCGCGTCGCGATACGCTGCATCGGCTTTTTCGCTGGGGCATCTGGCTGAAAGCGGTGGACGGCCCGGTCGAAGTTTTTGCAGGCGCGGTCTTGCTGCTGGCGCGGCAGAAGCTCGTCACTTTCCTGACGCGCCACGAATTGATCGAAGATCCGCACGATTTCCAGCGAACCAGGTGCTGTGCCGCCTCCAGAGTTTCCCATTTCCACGCAGCATTTCAGTTGCTTCTATTTGCTGGCGCATGGCGTGTTCAAACTGGCGCTCGCGGTCGGATTGACCCGCGAAATTCTCTGGGTTTTTCCAGCGGCGCTCACTTCTCGGCGCCTTGCCCGCTCGAATTTTGACGCTGCTTGACGCGGCCATCTTCGTGGTCGTTTCGCGCGAATATCGCGTCCTGAAGCGAAGCATGGAATGTTCGCATCAGTCCGAATGAAAAGAGTTCTCCTGATCGCGGCCGGCCTCGGTGTCGTGGCACTACTGGTCTGGGGATTTGCGATCGGGCGGCGCGAGCGGGCAGGGGAGGCGGCGCGCGAAGAGCCGGTCAACGCTCCTTCGCGCGTCTCGGTGCATGACCACGAGACGATCGTGTCGCTCGATCTCGCGGCGCAGAAGACGAGCGGGATCGTGGTCACGCCGCTCCAGGCCGCGACGCATTCGCCCGAGCAACGCGCCTTCGCGCAGGTGCTGGAAATGCACGTTTGGAGTGATTCCCGCACCGCTTACATCACTGCCAAAGGCGAAAGCGATGCGGCGCGAGCGCATGCCGAAGAATCTCGCCGGGATCTGGCGCGGGCCAAGATGCTTCAAAGCGGAAGCAATGTTTCAGTTGAGACAGTGCAGGAAGCGGAAGTCAAGGCGCGCGCGGACGAAGCGACTGTGCAACCGGCCGACGCGAAATTGCATCTGCTCGAAAGCACGATGCGAGAACAATGGGGCGGCACGCTCGCGAACTTGCTCATCGCTGGTTCGCCTGAGCTTGACGATTTGCTCGCGCAACGCTCGTTGCTGGTCGAGATCATCCTGCCCGCCGGCATTCAATTTTCTCAACCTCCGCCCACGGCGAAGATTCAGATTTCGAGCGATCACGCCGTGGACGCCAAATTCGTTTCGCAAGCCGCGCGACTGGATCCACGCCTCCAGGGCTTCGTTCTTTTCTATCTCGCGCCGGCGGGAAACGGCCTCACTCCCGGCCTAACGACGACGGCTTTGCTGCCGCGCACCGAAACCGCGACCGGCGTGGTCGTGCCCGCGGACGCGGTGGTTTGGTCGCAGGGAAAACCGTGGGTTTATGTGCAAACCGATCCGCAACATTTCGCGCGCCGGCCGATCGCGACCGAGCTCCCGATGGAGAACGGGTGGTTCGTCACGACAGGTCTCGTCCCGGGCGATCGTCTCGTGACGCAAGGCGCACAACAACTCTTGTCCGAAGAATCCCGGAGCCAGATTCAGACCGGCAGCTAGAGAAATGACGCACGAAAAAGCGCGCTGATGCTCACGGCGATTGTCGAGCTTTCCTTGCGCTTCCGTGGCGTGGTCATCGCGCTCGCGTGCATGCTGGCCGGCTATGGGCTTTACACGCTGGGCCGGGCGAAATACGACGTCTTCCCGGAGTTCGCGCCGCCCCTGGTGACGATTCAAACCGAAGCGCCCGGGTTTTCTCCCGAGCAGGTCGAGGCGCTGGTGACGCAACCGATCGAGAACGCAGTGAACGGAATCGGCGGGATCAAATCGTTGCGGTCGGGATCGATCCAGGGTCTTTCGCTGGTGACGCTCGCGTTTGAAGCGCGCGCCGATATTTATCGCGCTCGGCAATTAGTCGCGGAACGGCTCGCCGGCATCGCACCGCTACTTCCGCGCGGCGTGCAACCGCCCGCGATGACGCCGCTCACATCCTCGACCAGTATCGTGCTCGTGATCGGTTTGAGCTCGGAGAAACGCTCGCTCATGGATCTGCGCACCATCGCCGATTGGACGGTGAAGCAGCGGCTGCTCGCGGTGCCGGGAGTGGCGAAAGTCGTCGTGCACGGCGGCGAGGTGCGGCAACTGCAGATTCAGGTGCGTCCGGAGGAGTTGATCAAATTCAATCTCTCGCTCGAAGATGTGCTCGCAGCGGCGCGACGTGCGACCGGAGTGCTGGGCGCGGGTTTCATCGAGAACGCAAACCAGCGAATTGTCTTGCGCACCGAAGGCCAGACGCTGACCAGCGCGCAACTCGCCGCCACGGTGTTGCGGCACGTCGATGGAGGCAACGTCACGCTCGGCGATGTCGCGCAGGTCGTGGATGCGCCGGAACCGCCGATCGGCGCCGCTGCCATCTCGGGCCGGCCGGCGGTGATGTTTCTGATCTCCGCGCAGTACGGCGCGAACACGCTCGAAGTCACCCGACAAATCGAAGCCGCGCTCGATCAGCTCCGGCCGTCCTTGCAAAGCGACGGCGTCACGCTGCGCGCGGATATTTTTCGTCCGGCTACGTTTATTGAAACAGCCACGGGCAATGTCCGTTCGTCGCTCTTGCTCGGCGGCGTGCTCGTCGCGGCAGTGCTGATGTTGTTCCTCATGAACTGGCGCACGGCCGCGATTTCCTGCACCGCCATTCCGCTCTCGCTCCTCGCTGCGGTCATCGTGCTCGAGCGAATGGGTTTCAGTCTCAACACCATGACGCTCGGCGGCCTCGCGATCGCCATCGGCGAGGTGGTGGACGACGGCGTGATCGACGTCGAAAATATTTTGCGACGGCTGCGCCAGAATCGCGGCGCCGCGCAACCGCTCCCTGCTTTTCAAATCGTCCGCAACGCCTCGCTCGAAGTGCGCAGCGCGGTGGTTTACGCGACCTTCGCGGTCGTCCTCGTCTTCGTGCCGATCCTGACGATGAGCGGAGTCGCAGGCCGATTATTCGCGCCGCTCGGCGTCGCCTACATCCTCGCCGTGCTAGCGTCGCTCGTGGTCGCGTTAACGCTTACGCCCGCGCTTTGTCTGGCGCTGCTCGGCGCACCGCATTTCGAGAAACAAGAAGCGCGGCTGATGACAAAACTGAAGGCGCGCTATCGCTCGCTTTTATTGCGGATCGAGCAACGGCCGCGCACGGTCCTGATCACAGCCGCGGCGCTCACGCTCGTGAGTTTTCTCGCGCTGCCATTTTTCGGCGGGAGCTTTTTGCCGGAGCTGCGCGAAGGCCATTTCATCGTGCATATGGCAGCGACGCCGGGCACTTCGCTCGCGGAATCGATGCGGCTCGGCGCGCGCGTGACGGAGGAATTACTCAACCTGCCAGCGGTGCGCTCGGTCGCACAGCGTGCGGGTCGCGCCGAAAAAGCGGACGACATTGCGGGGACGCAGGAGAGCGAATTCGAAGTCGATCTCAAGCCGCTGAAAGGCGACCAGGCGGAGTCGGTCCTGGGCGATATCCGGCAATCACTCGCGCAATTTCCCGGCGTGAATTTCGCCGTAAACACTTTTCTGACCGAGCGCGTCGAGGAAACAATCTCGGGATACACCGCGCCGATCGTCGTGAATATTTTTGGCGCGGATCTCGATCTGCTCGATGCCAAAGCGCAGGAAGTCGCGCGCGCTCTCGGTCGGCTTCGTGGCGCGACGGAAGTGAAGGTGCAATCCGCGCCGGGCGCGCCCGAGCTGGAAATCCGGCTGCGTCCCGCTGATCTCGCGCTGTGGGGTTTCGAACCGGTGGATGTGCTCGAGGCCGTGCGCACCGCCTATCAGGGCGCCGATGCCGGCCAGATTTTTGACGGCAACCGCGTCTTCAATGTCACGACCATCCTCGATCCGGCGGAACGCAACGATGTCGCAACCGTCGGCGCGCTGCCGCTCCGCAGAAGCGACACCGGCCCTTACATCGCTCTTCGCCAGCTCGCCGATATTTCCGAGTCCGCCGGGCGCTACCTCGTTTTGCATAACGGCGCGCGCCGCGTGCAAACCGTTACCTGCAATGTCACCGGCCGCGATCTGAATTCGTTCGCCACCGATGCGCGCCGCGAGATTGGGCGAACGGTTTCGTTGCCGAATGGAACCTATATCGAATGGAGCGGCACCGCCGCGGCGCAGGCGCAATCGCGCCACGATTTGCTCGTGCATTCACTCCTCGCCGCCGTCGGCACCATCCTCCTATTGTCGATCGTGATGCACGGCTGGCGCAATCTGTTGCTCGTGCTCGTCAATTTGCCCTTCGCGCTCGTCGGCGGCGTGCTCGCTGTTTTCGCCACCGGCGGTCTGGTTTCCATTGGCGCGCTCGTCGGATTCGTGACTCTCTTTGGCATCACTCTGCGCAACTCGATCATGTTGATCTCGCATTATCGGCATCTCATCGAAGTGGAAGGAATGAGGTGGAACCTCGAGACGGCCTTGCGCGGCGCGACCGAGCGGGTCACGCCGATTCTCATGACGGCGCTCGTCACAGCGTTCGGCCTCTTGCCGCTGGCCATCGGCGCGGGCGATCCGGGCCGCGAGATCGAAGGCCCGATGGCGATCGTGATTCTGGGCGGCCTCCTCACCTCGACCGCGCTCAATCTTCTCGTCCTCCCGACGCTCGCCCTGCGTTTTGGATTCAAAGGAGCGGGTGCGCCGCAGCGAGCTTAAATTTCCGAACACCGGCAGCGATCCGAAGGTGTGCGGTGAGCTTTCCCGGCTTCCTTTCGCTCCCCCACGTGCGCACAGCCGCCGGCAGTCGTTGCCGCGCGCGGGTCCCATACTCCGGTGGTCGTTTCTCTTAACATCGCGCGTCGAAGCGCCGGCGCTGGTCGCGCAATCGGACGCGGCAGCGCGGCGTCCCGACCAGAAGGGCCACGTGCACGAGATTGCATGACGCCTATCAGCGTGAGCCGGTGAGGATTTGGTGCTCGTGCCGCAGTTCATCGGATCCTATTCTGCCGACAAGCCCGATCCGGTGAACGCTGATGGCAACCAAATCTCAACCCGAAAAGCAGCAGGAAGAAATCGAGAACCGGACCGCGCCACCCGGGGATGTCGTGTATCAAGCCATCCATGACGAGGGTGAGCACGAGCTGCAACGAGGCAGCAGCGCGCTCGCCCTGTCGGGACTGGCGGCCGGGCTTTCGATGGGTTTCTCGCTCGTCTCGGAAGCGCTGCTCCGGGTCTATCTCCCCGATGCGCCGTGGGTGAACCTGATCGCGAAACTCGGCTACAGCGTCGGTTACCTGATCGTCATCCTCGGGCGCCAGCAGCTTTTCACGAAGAATACGCTCACGGCCATTCTGCCGTTACTCAAACACCCGACACAGCCGCTCTTTTTGAATGTCGGCAGGCTCTGGCTGGTGGTTCTGCTCGGCAACCTCGCGGGCGCAGCTCTCTTTTCCGGATTGATCGCTCAGACCAATCTTTTCGATGAGCCGGTCCGCCAGATGTTTTGGAAAATATCGAGCCACGCGATAGAGCCGGCCTTCGGCGCTATCTTCCTGCGCGCGATTCTGTCCGGCTGGCTGATCGCGCTGATGGTCTGGCTTCTGCCTTTCGCGGAATCCGCGCGCGTCTGGGTCATCATCATCATCGGTTATCTCGTGGGTCTCTCGAATTTGCCGCACATCATCGCCGGCGGCGTGGAGTCCTTCTATCTGGTCTGGACGGGCGGCATTTCGGTCGGGCAATGCATCGGCGGCTATCTGCTGCCGGCCTTGCTCGGAAATGTAGTGGGCGGTGTCCTGCTCGTGGCGGTCGGTGCGCATGCGGAATTCAGAACCGCGCGCGGGAAGTAGCTGCCTGACTAGTGCGGTAACGGAGAAACCGCGATCGGTGGGGACGCCGCGCTGCGGCGTCCGAAGCGCGCACGAAAAGCAGGACCGCTTTCGCTCACGACGGAGCTTTCCAGGCGCTTCGAACAGCGCAGCGCGCTGTCCCGACCACCCGCCGCGTATCCAGTCTCGTTCCACTGTTACATGGTTGTGCGATCCTCACGGGAGCGAGGTTGTTGCGCCGATGACGCAGAGCGGGTGGGCGGAAGTGCTCCAGGCGCTGGGGTGAGGGGCGTTCGTTCTCGTCGGAAGAAAAAGAGCACCGTCCCGGCGAGCGCCGCGGGCACGAATTGGAGGATGTCGCGCACCAGAAAAGGATTGCCCCATTTCCAATCGTCAAACCAGTGCGCGTATTGAAGCAGGGCGGCGCAGCTGATGTAGAAGAATGGCCAGAGCGCGGGCAGCGGCAGAAAGGCGAGAAGAGGCGTGAGCCAGATCCAGTACCAGGGAAACTGCGGCGATAGGAACAGGAGAAAAGTCGCACCGAGGCAGCCGGCGCTCGCGATGAAACCTTCACTCGAATCGTTCCACCGCAGGACGGCCACCCCTGTGAGTAAGAGCAGCGTCGCGAGAAAAATTCCGAGATACGCGCCCACCGGGATTTCCGCTCCGCCTGCGATGACCCGTGCGAGGAGCAGAAGGAAAAATCGGCCGCTGCCCATTCCTTCTTCGCCTGCGTAGCCGGAAAGGAATCCGAAGACGCCGACGCCCGCGCCCAGATACGGAACGTAGAGCAGACCGATCGTCGCGGCGGCGGCCAGGGGCATCTTCCAATCCCACCGTCGATAAAGCGCCGGGAAAAGGGCGAGCGGGAGAAACTTCACTAAGACCGCGCAGCCAAGGAGCGTTCCGGTGAGCGCGGGGCGTTGGTGACGCCGCGCCAAGAGGGCGAGCAGGACGAGCGCGGTCATGAAGAAGTCGATGTGGCCGGAGGAAAACTCCCAAATCACGAGAGGATTCCAGGCGTAGATGATGACTCGCTCGCGCGGCAGATTGACTGAGACGAGTAAACGCGCGAGCAGCCAGAGCGACAGTCCTTCGAGAGCAAGCAACACGGTTTTGAACCAGACCAGCGACTCACTCACGCGCGTGACCGCGAAGAAAAACAGCTGCGTGCACGGCGGATAAATCGTCGGGGCGTAATCACGCCGATTGATGTGCGGATAAATTTTGTCGTCGCGCAGCCGGGCGAGGTGTGGGTCGGCCGGAATGTAACGGTAAGGGTTAATCCCGGCGGCCTGCACCCGTCCGTCCCAGATGTAGCGATAGATGTCGTCGGAGAGCGTGGGTGTTTGCCAGAGCAATCCGACGCGGAGGAGCGCAGCCACTCCGATGACAATCCAAAACGCAGAGCGCGACGATCGGCCTTTCCAAACTAAAGCGGCGCCCGCTGCACAGAGGGAAGCCTGCAGTCCGGCTGCCCAGAGAAATGGATCGATCGCGAGCGCTGCGACGCGGCCCTTGGTCCACCACAGGATCGCAACGCTCGCGAATCCGGCCGCCGCGAGCAGCACTTCGCCACGCGGAGAGGCGATTAGGGACTGCTTCGCCGAAACCGTCTGCGCGCTACGTAACACCTCGTGCGGGGTTGGAGAGCGTGTCATGCACTTAGCGGCCTAGGCGTGGTGGTTCTGGGTAAGGACAGCGCGCTGCGCCGTCCGAGAGGCATGGACGGAGCGCGTGACGCATGGAAATCGCAAGCTCGAGCCGCGCGCCCCGGACGCCGCGGCGCGGCATCCCTACCGTAGCCTCAATCGGGACACAGAAAAGCGCATGACACGCTCTAAGCCTAAGCAGCGATCTGCGCGGTGATTTTGTGCAGACCCGTCTTGCCTGAATATTGATTACGCTTTTCGTCGAAGCGCTGGACTGCGCCCGCGCCGTCGGTTGCCCTAACGACCAATTTGTATTCGCCCGGTCCCGCAGGTTTCCACAGATAGCTCCAAAGCACCCAGGTTAGTTTCGTTCCCGGATAATCGATCTTCGCCTCCGTCCAGTTATTCCCGTCATCCGAGCTGACCTCCACCCGCGTGACGCCGCGATCGCC
>JBBPYF010000063.1:0-14773 GCA_038200165.1 Chthoniobacterales bacterium
AATTTTCCAGTGTGTGGTGGCCATATCTGTCGCGGCGGTGGCGGGCCGCGGGGGGGGGGTTAGCACCCAAAATCCCGCCGCGCCCAGCGACTGCGGCTACAACGACGTTCGCCGCATCATTCTCACCGCCAGTGGAGGGCCGTTTCGTGACACCCCCGCGGTGGAATTTCTAAACATCACCGTCGAGCAAGCGCTGAAACATCCCACTTGGAATATGGGACCGAAAATCACCATCGATTCCGCCACTTTGTTCAACAAGGGGCTCGAGATGATCGAAGCGCACTGGCTCTTCGGGGTTGAAATGGCGCGCGTGGAAGTGGTCATCCACCCGCAGAGCATCGTGCATTCGATGGTCGAGTTCGCCGATGGCTCAGTGCTGGCGCAGCTGTCACATTCGAACATGTGCTTCCCCATTCAATACGCCGTCACCTGGCCCGAGCGCGTGCCGAACTCACTTCCTCCGCTTGATTTTGCCAAAGTGTCGAAGCTCGAGTTTGCGGTGCCGCGCTACCATGACTTTCCAGCACTGAAACTGGCGCGCCACGCCGGTGAAACCAGCGGCACGCTCCCCGCTGTTTTGAACGCGGCCAATGAAATCGCCGTCTCAGCATTCCTCGAAAACCGCATGAGCTTCCCTGACATTTGGCAAACGGTCGCCGCCGTGATGGAGGGCCACGCATCCATTGCACACCCCGACCTCGATGCGATATTGGCCGCCGATCAATGGGCGCGCGAGGAAGCGAGGGAATTCGTTGCAACGCTGAAGCGTTGAGACAGCCTTCTATTCACCGATCACTGATCACCATTCACGCTTAAATGCTTCTCCACATCCTGCGTATCCTCTTCGTTTCGCTCGAAGTTCTCCTCCTCTTCAACCTGCTCATCGTCGTCCACGAGCTCGGGCATTTCCTCGCGGCGCGCTGGCGCGGACTCTACATCGAGAAATTCGGCATCTGGTTCGGTAAGCCGATTTGGAAGAAGACGATCAACGGCGTGCAGTACTCGCTCGGGTCCCTTCCGTTCGGCGGGTTCGTCGCGCTGCCGCAGCTCGCGCCGATGGACATGATCGAAGGCAAAGCGGACATGGATCGCGCCAAGCTGCCGAAGATTTCCGTGCTCGACAAAATCATTGTCGCTTTCGCCGGCCCGCTTTTCAGCTTCCTGCTCGCGCTCGCCTTCGCCGTGTTCATCTGGATCGTCGGCCGGCCGGTGAGCGAATCGGAAGCGACGACCACCATCGGCTACGTCGCACTCGGCTCACCTGCGGCGGAAGCGGGCCTGCGTGCCGGCGACAAGATCGTCGCGGTGGATGGTGAAACCGTCAGCCGTTTCGGCGGAATGAGCGACGACTCGATCAGCTGGCGCATCGTGCGCAGCGAAGCCGAGACGATTCCCATCACGGTCGAACGCAAGGTCGATGCCGCGACGCAGCGCTTGACGGTGGAAGCGAAGCCGATCGTTCCGCAGACGCGCGCCTGGATGCGGAAAGGGCTGCGGCAAATTGAAATTTTGCCGGCGGAAACTCCTCTCGTGTCAGGTGTGCAGCCTGGCAGCGCGGCGGACAAGGCTGGTCTCCAAGCCGGTGACCTGATCGTCGGAATCAACGGCCAGCCGCTTTATCATATCAACGGTATCGACGATTTGATCCGTCAGCACGCGAAGGAGCCGGTGAAGCTGACCGTGCAGCGTCAGGGCGCGGAGCTCACGTTGCCTTTCGATCCTCGCTTTCCCATTATCGGGGAAGTATCGGGTAACAGTCCGGCTGCTCGCGGTGGTTTGCGCAAGGATGATGAGATCCGCGCCGTCGACGGGCAAGAAACGAAGAGCACCTCGGCCATATCGGATTACATTAAACATCACGGCGGCACCCCGATTCGCTTCAGCATTCTGCGAAATGGGAAACCGGTAGAACTCAGCGTCACACCAGAGGTGGCGCAGGGCGAACACACTCCGCGAGTCGGTGTCGCCTGGGCCGACAGCTACGGCATCGAGGTCGATCCCTATGGCCGCCTCACCCGCACTCATCCCACGCCGCTCGAGCAGGTGCGCGCGGCCGCCCTCTCGGTCGTGAACACCTTCGGCGCCATTGCCTCGCCCAAATCCGACGTCAAACTCCAGCACATGAGCGGGCCGGTGATGATGCTGCGCGTTTATTATCTCATGTTTGAGACACACGACGGCTGGCTCATGGCGCTCTGGTTCAGCGTCGTGCTCAACGTCAACCTCGCGCTTTTGAATCTCGTGCCCATGCCGGTGCTCGATGGCGGCCATATCATGCTCGCGCTGGTCGAAGCGGTGCGCCGCCGCCCGGTCAACGCGCGCGTGCTCGAAATTGTGCAGACCGCCTGCGCCGTCATCATTATCGGTTTCATGGTCTACATCGCCTTCTTCGACGTGCAGGATTTATTTGGGCACGGCACGCCCAAGTTTGTGCCCAAGAACTCGCGAGTCGAATCGAAGTAGCACTCGTCTGCCCGTATTGCATGCGCGGCGGCAAGCGGGTAAACTTAGCTGGTGAGCATTGAAGATATTCGGGCCTTGAAACACGCTACACCTTTTCGCCCGTTTGAACTTGTCACTAAAGGTGGCGAGCGCGTTTTTATCGCGGACCCGATTCGGATCGCGCTATCACCGAGCGGCAGAAGCATCGCTGGCTACGGCAAAGATGGGTCGTTTTTTCTGGTGGTTTCCGAAATCGCTTCCGCGCGACCGGTGACAATTCGCCGGCGAAGTTCAAAGTGACGGTCCGTTCGATTATCCGCAGGCAACACGCCGCGCCGTTCCAGCCGTATTGGATAATGTTAACCGACGGTCGGGAAATCGAAGTTGATCACCCGGATTTTGCAAGCGTATCCGAAGAAGAGGAATCAATTACAATCTTTGATATGGCGGATGGTGTTGAGATTATTGATTTGGCACTGGTGGTGTCTTTGCAGTATGGCGGTCGCCGCGCCGTCAAGCCGAAGTGAGTTACTGCGAAAGTTCGTTCTCGTTTCGCCCACGCCTCTCGCGTGAGGTGAAGCTCGGGCGCGTCGGGATTGGCGGGAGCAATCCCATTCGCATCCAGTCGATGATCACGTGCGACACGATGGATACGGAGGCATCCATCGCGCAGACGATGGAGCTGGCGGCGGCGGGGTGCGAGATCGTGCGCATCACCGCGCCGACGGTGAAAGACGCGGCTAATTTGCAGCACATCGTGCGTGGCTTGAGAGAACGCAGCTGCGACGTGCCCATTGTGGCCGACATTCACTTCAAACCCGAAGCTGCGATGGAAGCGGCCAAGTGGGTCGAGAAGGTTCGGATCAATCCCGGTAACTACGCCGACTCGAAGAAGTTCAAGATCATCGAGTACACCGATGACCAATACGCCGCGGAGATAACAAGGATCAGGCAGCGATTTACCCCTTTGGTTCAGCTTTGCCAGGAACGCGGGATCGCCATGCGCATCGGTACCAATCACGGCTCGCTGAGTGATCGCATCATGAATCGCTATGGCGACACGCCACTCGGGATGGTGGAAAGCGCGCTCGAGTTCGCCCGCATCGCGCGCGATCTCGATTACCATGCCTTCGTCTTCTCGATGAAGTCGAGCAATCCCAAGGTGATGATCGCGGCTTATCGCCTTCTCGCCGCACGCTTGGAGGAAGAAGGTTCAGATTGGAATTATCCGCTCCATCTCGGTGTGACGGAAGCGGGAGAAGGTGAAGATGCGCGCATCAAAAGCGCCATCGGCATAGGTTCGCTCCTGGCTGATGGAATCGGCGATACTATTCGCGTCTCGTTAACTGAAGACAGTATTCATGAAATTCCGGTGGCGCAGGCGCTGGCGAGCCTTCACCGGCAGACATCAACCATCGAATGTCAACTATCGAATATCTCCTTCGATCCGTTTTCCTACAACCGCCGTGCCAGTGAACGGATCGAGCATGAGGGGGTTGCGCTGGGCAGCGGCGAACTCGTGCGCGTTTTTATCCGGCAGGCGCTGCACGACAAGATCGCGCACAAAATCGAGCGGATGGGTGATTACAAGCCGGAGATTGTTTACGAAAACGCCGGCGTCGTGGAAGTCGATCCGCGCGACAATATGGCCATCGCGCAAATCAACGCTGCGGCTGATGCGCAACTCGTGACGGTGAAGGACCAAGTCGATCTACCCGTAATCGCAGCGTTCCGTTTACTGGCTTCCGGGCTGCAAGCGCGGCATCCTGTTTTACTCAAGGACGTCTTCAGCAATCAGCAATCAGCAATCGGTAATCGGCAATTCCTTGAAACACTTCTCATCGCTTCCATCAACATCGGCTCACTTCTCTGCGACGGCATCGGCGACGCTATTCTGGTGCAGGGCGAAGAAGCGCCGGGCCAATCGCTACGCTTGAGTTACAATATTCTGCAGGCAGCCGGCACCCGCATTTTCAAGACTGACTACGTGGCGTGCCCGAGTTGCGGCCGCACCTTATTCAACCTGCAAACGACGACGGCCCGCATCAAGGAGGCAACGTTGCATCTGAAAGGTGTGAAGATCGCGATCATGGGCTGTATCGTGAATGGGCCAGGTGAGATGGCGGATGCTGACTTTGGCTATGTCGGCGGCGCGCCTGGGAAGGTGAATCTCTACGTCGGCAAAACGCCGGTGAAGTTCAATATTCCTGAAGCGGAAGCGGTCGATCGGCTCAAGGATCTCATTCGCGAACACGGGAAATGGTTTGAACCTGCCGTGGGAAGAACCAGTGGCGGCTCTTTGAGTGGCGTCTCTTTAGAAGCACTGCCGTAAGCTCCGTCCTTTTGAAAGGCAAAGGACCGGAGAAGCTTTGAAAAACCTTGCGATCGCGGCCAACTACTGATTGACTGTAAATCTGATAAATAACTCAACACTCCCAGCTTTCGGCAGAAGAAACGATTTTCCACAATGATTAGCAAATTCATCACCGCCTTCTTCCTCATCGCCTCCTCCGCCATGGTTCAGGCAGCACCCCAGATGGTCGCGAACAACACCCCGCGGTTCATTAAAAAAGCAGCCGACCTCGGCCCGGTCGATCCCAGCAGTGTGATCACAGCCACGGTCTGGCTAAAGCTGCACAACGAAGCGCAGCTCGACTCGCTCGTAAAAGGGCAGCACCAGAAAGGTTCCCCTGACTATCACAAGTGGATCACGCAGACCAGTTCAATGCCACTTTTGGGCCGACCGCGCAGGAACTGAACTCGGTACAGAATTTTCTCGCCGCTTAGGGTCTGAAGATCGTGAGCGTGGCCGAGAACAACGCCTACGTCAGCGTCCAGGGCACAGTGGATGCGATGCAAAAAGCGTTTCACGTCCAGCTGGATCGCTATAATTTGAACGGCAAGATTTATCGTGCGAACAAGGGCAACCCGTCGGTTGACAATGTTTGCGGCGCGCACATCGCCGTCGTCACCGGGTTGGACGACCTCGGCTTCCAACCGGCAATTGCCCGGCCTTCCGATCCGGACGGGAAACCGTTTCCGTTTGTTCCACTGAGCAAGGTTGCTCCAAACGGCGTCTTCTTCGAAGGTCACGCCTTCCGTCCTCCGGAGACACATACCTTTACCGGCGGCGGCAACACCGCGACTTATACCGGCAATCGCTACGGGGCTGACATCACCAACACCGCTCTGGGTCATCTTCCGCCGCAGGGATATTCGCCCGATGAAGTTCAGACGGCTTACAATTTGAAGCCGCTCTACGCGGGCGGTCTTAACGGCGCTGGGCAGAGCATCGTGATTGTGGATGCATTCGGCTCACCGACGATTGCGCAGGATGCGGCCGTTTTTTCGCAGATCTACGGATTGCCGCCGATCAATCTGCAGATCGTGAAAGCACCCGGCATCTCACATAATCCGCACGGCGCGGGATGGGACACGGAAACGACCCTGGATGTGGAATGGGCCCACGCCATCGCGCCCCGGGCCAAAATCGTGCTCGTGCTTGCCACCAACCACGCTTCACTCGACGAAGCGATCAACTACGCCGTCATCCACCGCCTCGGCAACACTATTTCCAATAGTTGGTCCACCCTGGAGGGGTTTGGTAATCCGGCCCAATTCGAACGCGACAATCGCATCCCTTCAGATGGCAGCGGCGCAAGGCGTGGATGTGAACTTCTCCAGCGGTGATGACGGCGATGAGGTGATTAGAGTTGGCTTCGTCACGGTCGATTTTCCCGCGAGCTCACCTTACGCGACCGGCATCGGCGGGACCAGCCTGGCATTGAATAATAACAACACGATCAAATTTCAGACCGGCTGGGGCAACAACCTGACCCGCATCGCAGATATTAGCCCGAGTTTCGGCGCGGTGGTGGACGATAATCCCCCCGTGGTTCCTCCGCTCCAGCTTGGATTCCAATTTGGGGCCGGCGGCGGCACCAGCCTCACCTTCGCCAAACCAGCTTTCCAAAGCGCGCGGCCGGTAACAAACGTCTGGTGCCCGATATCTCCATGGTGGCGGATCCGTACACCGGGGTCGAAATCATTTAGACGATCGGACGGCCAGTTGTCCGTGGGCGTGATCGGCGGCACCAGTCTCGCCTGTCCGGTTTTCTCCGGAGTAATGGCGATTGCAGCGCAAAAAGCCGACCATGGGCTGGGACAAGCTGCGGCATTGGTTTACGATCTGCCTGCTGGCGCAGTCACTGACATTGTGCCGGTGGGTTCGCCCTTCAATGTGACCGGCGTGATCAACGGCAATTCCATTTCCGCCGATCAGCTTGCCCAACCGCTGGAGAATACGACCATCTATTTTAGCGCGCTCTACAACAGTCCGTTTTCGACGCGCTGGTTCGTGCTCACCTTCGGCACCGATTCCTCGCTCACCACCAATCCCGGCTGGGATAACGTGACCGGAGTGGGCACACCCAACGGCACCAATTTTATCAACGCTATCGCGCAATAGCGTTGAGTTAAATCCAGAGCAATTGCCGGAACGGGGACGCGGTTGATCGCGTCCCCGTTTCTTTTGTCATGTCGAGCGGAACACTTTACCCGCTGTGGCGGGAGACATCTCTGATCAATGGATCCGGACAAATAGCTGAGTTCCCCATTCGACTGCGCTCGGAATGACAGAACAAGCTTTTCAATCGAGCCAGATGGGTTCAAGATTCGCGAGCTAAGGAAAATCCTGACGCGCGAATGAACGTTAAATTCATTCAGGTAATGCGGTCTGCAATGCTTGCCGCGAGCGTGGGGCTTGTGCTGATGTTGAGTTGTTCTTCTCTGGCACAAACGCAATCAACCACCGGAATAGAAGGAATAATTACGATTGCTCCAGCTCGTCCTGGGCCGACCAGAGTCGGCATTCCCAACTTTGCTCCGCTGGCAAACATTCCTTTCATCGTGCAAAAGGAAAAGGACACCATTGCCTCTTTCACCACTGATGATAACGGCCGATTCCATATCTCGTTAGCTCCCGGTCATTACACGGTATCGAGAAAGGACAAAAGAGGAGGAATTGGCCGATTCGGGCCATTCGAGGTCGAAGTTGTCGCTGGCCAAATGACCAAGGTCGAGTGGCGCTGCGATAGCGGGATGCGCTGAGACGCTGGCCCCTGACTAGAATTTTCGCGACGGCTACAAAGGGACGGCTAAAGCGGGCGTGGTTACAAGCGGCGAATCGACGTCTTCGCGTGGGGATAACTGTAGTCCGCTTATTCGCGCGCCAAACGCGGCTCGACTATTTCACAGATGACGTGCAGCAAAAATTTTTGCGCTTCCTGAATACGCGCCGTCGCTTTACCAGGCACGATCAGGTCCACATCGGCCAAACCGGCGCATTCACCGCCATCGCGGCCGAGTAGCGCGATTGTTTTCAACTGGCGTGCCGTCGCTTCTTCGAGCGCGCGACGAATGTTTTTCGAGCGGCCGCTTGTGCTCAGCGCGACGAGGGTGTCGCCGGGTTGGCCGAAAGCTCGCACCTGCCGGGCGAAGATTTCCTCGAAAGAATAATCATTGCCCGTGGCGGTGATCAAGCTGCCGCCGACGGAGAGGTTAAGCGCCGGATATGGACGCCGGTCCTGGATAAAACGGCAGGCAAATTCCGTGGTAAAATCAGCGACATCAGCCGCGCTGCCGCCATTGCCGCAGGCGAGCAGTTTGCGCTCGTTAAGGAGGGTATCGGAAATGAGGCTCGCGGCTTTCTCCAAGGCTGGCGCGAAATTTTCGAGTGCACTTAAAGTGGAAGCCGCGTCGCGCAGGGCGCGCTGGAGGATGGCGGCAGGCTGGTTGTCTCCGGTGGCTTGTGACATGATGCTCAAGGCTAAATCACACTGCCGGAAAGAAAAAGGTTGGTCTTTTGGCGTGGGATCAGCTTTTTCATCAAGCGTGTCGCATCCTCGCCGCACGGCAGCGATTTTCTTCACCGGTTCTCTGCTCATCATGGCGGCAAGCGCACCCGCGCAGGAACAGGGGAGGCACGGCTCCTTCGGAGTAACGCTGCAACCCTTTTCCGGCCCTGACATCGCCTTTACAGGAGGGCGGGCCGAAGCAATTCGCGTCGCCTATTATGCCCCGCGCGCGCAACCGCTTGCGCCTGTGTCCGCTGATGCAGACGAAGCAGAGGAAGCGAGCGATGCGCCGGCGGTGATTGTCTCGTCCGGCGCGCGTCCGCTCATTTCCGGCAGCCACGCGGCATTGCGCAATGGCGTTGCCTATGCCCCCTCGCGCGCGCCGGCTAACGTGCAAAATGCGATCTGGGCGGTGAACACGTTGCGCCGCAAACCGTATCGCTGGGGCGGCGGCCATGGATCCTTTTACGACCGAGGATACGATTGTTCAGGCACGGTCTCTTTCGCGCTGCATTCGGCCGGCATGCTCGCCGCGCCCATGCCCTCGAGCGATTTTCTCCGCTATGGTGAACGCGGTCCCGGGCGCTGGATCACGATTTATTCACGACACGGCCATACCTTTGCCGTCATCGCCGGATTGCGGCTCGATACGACTGATTTGCGCTACGGCGGCGATGTCGGGCCACGCTGGTATGTCGACGGGCGCGACACCAGCGGTTTCGCCGCGCGCCATCCCGTGGGCTGGTAAGCCGATTCGCCACTCTGCTTGGAGTGGCGCAAGTCTTCTCGGTCTCGCGGCCCCGCAAGAATGCGGATGCGGCTGACGCGGCGGTCATTGCCTCGCACAACGGCCACGACGGTCACGAAGATCACAGGCGAGCGGTAGCCGTCGAAACCCAATATTCCGTTGAGGAGCTTTGTGAAGTTTGTCTCAGATATTTCAGGACTGCGAAGACATTCGGTGCGCGGCGCTGGCCCGAATGGCTCCGCCCAAATCATTCTTGTCATCGCAAGTCGCCCCGCTAAGCTTCCCGCTCCACTGGAGTCCGCATGGCGCTGGCTGAGCTTCTTTCCCCAGATCAAATCATCCCCGAAATGAATGCGACGGAGCGCTGGGACGCCATCGTCGAGCTGATGGATTTGCTGGTCGGGCGCGGGCAGATCAAAGGGGAAGATCGCGACGGTATTCTCGCCGCGCTGAAGCAACGCGAGGAGACGATGAGCACCGGCATCGGTTTTGGCATCGCGATTCCACATTGCTCATCCGACCGGCTTGAGAAAGTGGTGGCGGCGTTTGGGCGCTCGAGCAAAGGGATCGAGTTCGACGCACTCGATAATGCGCCGGTGAAATTCGTGGTGCTTTTCGTCGTGCCGAAGAATCAGTTTCAAACGCATCTGCGCACGCTCGCTTCCATCGCCAAGTTTCTGAACGACCGCAGCGTGCGCGACCAGCTCGCGAACGCGACGTCGGCTGAGGCGATCATGGAGATTTTTCGCGCGCGCGCGCCAGCTTAGGTCACGCTCTCAGAGCCGAGCGAGGCGAGCCACAGATTTGCACAGATGATCTTTATCTGTGTTTCATCTGTGTGAACCTGTGGCGGAATGGAAACCTTTCAGATCGTTCTCACGCGCAGGTTGGCCGACGCCCTCAATTCCGCCGGCTTGGCCCAGGCCGGCGAAGTAACGCCCGCGACTGATCCGCGTTTCGGCGATTACCAGACGAATGCGGCGCTGGTGTTGGGAAAAAATCGCGGCGAGAACCCGCGCAAAGTCGCTGAAGCAATTATCCGCCATTTCGACACTGCCGGAATAACCGAACCGCCGACTGTTGCCGGCCCTGGTTTCATCAACTTCATCCTCACACGCGCGGCGGTGGAGAAACAGATGGAGGCGTTGCTCGCGGATGAACGGCTCGGCGTTGCCACACAATCACCGGCCAAACGCATCGTCATCGACTTCGGCTCGCCCAACGTGGCCAAGCCGATGCATGTCGGCCACATTCGCAGCACGTTCCTGGGCGACGCGCTCGCACGCATCGCGCAGTTCCTCGGTCACGATGTCATCCGCGACAATCACCTCGGCGACTGGGGGACGCAGTTCGGCATGGTCATTTACGGTTGGAAAAATCTGCTCGATCCCGCCGCGCTTGTGCGCGATCCCATCGCCGAGCTGGTGCGCATTTATAAGCAAACGAGTGAGCGTGCCGCCACTGACGAAACTATGCGGGAAGCGGCGCGAGCCGAGCTGGTGAAATTGCAGTCCGGCGACCCGGAGAACTTCGCGATCTGGAAGCAATGCGGGGATCTGTCGATGGAGGAATTCGATCGTGCTTACGCGCTCCTCGGCATCCGCTACGACATCGTGCGCGGAGAGAGTTTCTATAATGATCGGCTGGCCGGTGTGGTGGAGCGGCTGCTCAAGAGCGGAATCGCCGAGCTGAGCGAAGGCGCGGTCTGCGTTTTCTTCCGCGACATTCCGGAGCTGGCGGACAAACCTTGCATTATTCGGAAACGCGACGGCGGGTTCAACTACGCGACGAGCGATGTCGCGACGGTCGATTACCGCATCAATGATCTGGAGCGCGACACGATCTGGATCGTGACAGGCGCGCCGCAGCAGCTGCATTTTCGACAGATTTTCGAGATCGCGCGGCGGGAAGGTTATCGCGGCGATTTCCGCCACATCACCCACGGCAGCATTCTCGGCGAAGACCGCAAGCTGATGAAAACGCGCTCCGGCGAGAACGTGCCGCTGCGCGACTTGCTCGAGGAAGCGATCAGCCGCGCGGAAAAAATCATTGCGGAGAAGAATCCTGAGCTGGAGGAGAGCGAACGGAACGGGATCGCGAAAATCATCGGCATCGGCGCGATCAAATACGCGGACCTCTCGCAGTATCGGATGACCGATTACGTCTTTTCCTGGGACAAGATGTTGTCGCTGCACGGCAACACCGCGCCGTATCTGCAAAACGCGTTTGTGCGGATTCGCTCGATCTTTCGAAAATCAAACGAAACCTTCTCTGCGCCGAAAGAAATCACGCTGGCTGATCCTGCTGAGCTCCAGCTCGCGAAGAAGCTCTGCCAGTTTGCTGAAGTCGTGCCCCAGGTATTGAATGATTTCCGGCCGAACATCCTGGCCAATTACCTTTTCGAGCTGGCGAACAGCTTTCACGCCTTCTACGAAGCGTGCCCGGTCTTGAAAGCGGAAGAGCCCGCTCGCTCATCGCGGCGTGCGCTTTGCCAATTGAGCGGCCGCGTGCTGCAGCTGGGGCTCGATCTTCTCGGCATTAAAGTGCCGGAGCGAATGTGAAGCTAGACATGAGAGAGGTGCGCATTCCCACTGCAACCTACCGGTTGCAGTTCAACAAAAACTTCACCTTTCGCCATGCGCGCGAGATCGTGCCGTATCTGCACGAGCTCGGCGTGAGCGATGCCTATGCCTCGCCCTATTTCCAAGCCGGCGCCGAGAGTCTGCACGGCTACGACATTACCGATCACAATAAGCTCAATGCTGCGATCGGTTCGCGCGAGGAGTACGACGCCTGGGTGGAGGCGCTGCACGCGCGCGGCATGGGGCAGATTGTCGATTTCGTGCCCAATCACATGGGCATCGCCGACCCGCAAAATCTCTGGTGGCAGGATGTGCTGGAGAACGGGCCGAGCTCGCAGTACGCGCCCTTTTTCGACATCGACTGGCGGCCGCTGAAGGAGGACCTGCACGACAAGGTGCTGCTGCCGATCCTGGGTGATCAATACGGCCGCGTGCTCGAGCGCGGCGAGCTGAAGGTGCGCTACGACGCAGGCGCGTTCACGCTGCACTACTACGAACATGTTTTTCCCATCGCGCCCGGCACCTACCGGTTCGCTCTCGATCTGGCGCTGGAGATTCTCGCGCCGCATGAGCACGAGGAGTTTTACGCGGAGCTGCAAAGCATCCGGACCGCTCTGGAGTATTTGCCGCGGCGCACGGAAACCGATCCGGAAAAAATTCGTGAGCGCGAGCGCGAGAAGGAAATTATCAAGCGGCGGTTGGAGCGGCGTTGCGCGGAAGCTCCGCAGGTGCTGGAGGCAATCGAAACAGCGGTCGTGCAAATCAACGGTACGCCGGGCGATCCGCGCAGCTTTGATCGGCTCGATGAATTGCTGAACGCGCAGTCGTACCGGCTGGCGTTCTGGAGGGTGGCGGCGGAGGAAATTAATTACCGCCGCTTCTTCGATGTGAATGACCTGGCGGCAATCCGGATGGAAGTGCCGGAGGTATTCGAGGCTGCGCACAAGCTGTTGTTTGAGCTGGTCGGCGCAGGCGCGGTGACCGGGATTCGCATTGATCATCCCGACGGTTTGTATCAGCCGCTGGAATATTTTCAGAAACTGCAACGCAGATGTGCGGAGGTTCTCAAGCGGCCATCATCAGAAGACAACCGCGCCATTTATCTCGTTGCCGAAAAAATTCTGATGCGCGACGAGAAGCTCCGGCACGACTGGCCGGTGCACGGCACCACCGGCTACGATTTCACCAATGATGTTGCCGGCGTCCTGGTCAATCGCGCGGCGGAGGATGCGATCACGAAAAGCTTTAAGCGATTCGTCGGGCACTCCATGCACTACGGTCATCTGGTTTACGCGAAGAAGCGGCTGGTCATGCACATCGCGCTCGCGAACGAAGTGAATGTGCTTGGCAGCATGGTGGACCGGCTCTCGGAACAGAATCGCTGGTTTCGCGATTTCACCCTAGAAGCGCTGGTGCGCGCGGTCGAGGAAACGATCGCTTGTTTTCCGGTTTATCGCACTTACATCGTGCCCGGGCAGCCGGTGAGTGAGCAGGATCGTGCCGTGGTCGAGCGCGCAGTGACGGCGGCGAAGCGGCGCAATCCGGCCATTGAAGAATCGGTTTTCAATTTTCTGCGCGATCTTCTGCTGCTGCGTTTGCCGGAGAACGTGACGGCGGAAGAGCGAACGGCGCACGAGCATTTCGCGCTCAAGTTCCAGCAGGTCACCGGGCCGATCATGGCCAAGGGAGTGGAGGACACGCTCTTCTATATTTACAACCGGTTGGTCGCACTCAATGAAGTGGGCGGCGAGCCGCAGCAATTCGGGCTCAGCGTGGAAGCGTTTCACCAGCGCAACCGCGAACGGCAACGCGATTGGCCGGCGACGATGCTTGCCACTTCCACGCACGACAGCAAACGCAGTGAAGACGCGCGCGCGCGCATTGTCGCGATCTCGGAAATCCCGGAGCTCTGGGCGCGTTCGCTCGGGAAATGGCGCAATAGCAATCGCAAGTTCAAGAAGCCGATCAACGAGACGGAAGCGCCGGACGCGAATGAGGAATACCTGCTCTATCAAACGCTGCTTGGCACCTGGCCGGTGGATGCGCGCGGCGCGGCGGCCCCGGCGGCGAGCGAGCAATACCTGGCGCGCATCCAGCAATACATGGCCAAGGCATTGAAGGAAGCGAAGCTGAACACGAGCTGGATTCAGCCCAATGCGGAATGGGACCACGCCATGGTGGAGTTCGTGGCGCAAATTCTCGCGCCAGGCGCGCGCAACAAATTCCTTCCGACGTTTCTGCCGGTGGTGGAGGAGGTGGCGCGACTCGGCGCGATCAATTCCCTCGCGCAAACGGTGCTCAAGCTGACCTCGCCCGGGGTGCCTGATATTTACCAAGGCACCGAGATTTGGGACGACCGCCTGGTTGATCCTGATAATCGGCGGCCGGTTGATTACGCGCGCCGGCGCGAGCTGCTGGCGCAGGCAGGCAACATGCCGGCGGAAGAGCTGCTGCGTTGCTGGGGTGATGGAACGATCAAGCTACGCGTCGTGCAACGGCTGCTGAAACTGCGGCGGGAAAATACCGAGCTTTTTCGCGATGGAACATACGAGCCGCTTGAGTTTATCGGCGCGTTTGCGGAATGCGCCATCGGTTTTGTGCGGCAGTGGAATGAGGCGGCGCTGGGGGTGATCGTGCCGCGACTCTCCTCGCGCGTGGGTTTTCCGCCGGTGGGTGACAAATGGCAGGACACAGCGGCGGTGTTGCCCGAGTCGTTCACTGGAAAACTGATGCGCGATGTTTTCTCAGAGCGAGAACTCGCCGCTGAAAATTCCCAGGTGAAATTATCCGATTCCATGCCGCAGCTTCCTTTCGCGGTGCTCGCGACCGTCGTCATCCCGAGCGAAGTCGAGGGATCCCGTAGCGTAACGGTAGGGTAATTTCCACGGGATCCCTCGACTGCGCTCCGCTGCGCTGGGGATGACCTATTGGTTCGGCAGCGTGACCGGTTGACGTCCACGCGCGAACGCGTTCATCAGTCCGCCGATGTATTCCGAAAAGCTGCGCAGGTTCGCGATGAGATCGGCGCCGAAACTGGCGAAGGTGATTTGCGGCGAAGCGATGATGAGCAGCGCACTGAGCAGAACGAGATTCATCAAATAGATAAAGATGAGCGAGAAAAAGGTGCCGTGATCGCTCAGGTCGGT
>JBBPYF010000064.1:0-17137 GCA_038200165.1 Chthoniobacterales bacterium
GGCCCGCTGTTGCCGCTCCAGGAGGAATGATAAACGCGGTTGCGGTTATCGTAGAGGAGCGTTTTCACCTGGTTAGCCGGGTTGGTGTATTGATACATGTTACCGGCGGCATCGTAGAGCCAGTTCTCGTCGCGCACCACGTTTAGGGCGTCGGCTGGATAAGTGCAGCTCTTCTTCCGGTTCAGGAAATCGTAAGTGAACTTGTAAATACCCCCATTGCACGTGGTCTCCTGGCCGATGTTTCCGGCCGGGTCGCGCTCGTAATGGGTGTGCTCGTTGGTGAAGCCCCAGGTGTCGATAAGATGATTGCGTTCGTCATAAGCGAGCGTGCGCGATTTTGTGTCGGGCCGGGTTTCCTTGGTCATGTTGCTGGTGGGATCGTAGGTCCAGGTCGTAACATAACTGAAAGGCGCGGGATCGGTTTGAGAAGTTTTGCGGTTGCGCGCATCGTAGCCGTAGGTCGTTATATTTCCGCGCGGGTCTTTGACGGTCTTGAGGTTCCCTACGTTATCGTAAGTATATTCGGTGCGAGCAGAATCAGCGGTTCCCGGCCCTTGCACGAGCGCGTTCTTGCGCAGGTTGGCATCATAATAGGTATAGACCTTCTTGCCCATGGGCGACGTGACCTGAGTGGGCGTGTCGCTGGTGAGCGCGAGCCGATTGCTTCCGTTCCATGGATCGTATTTGGTGGTGGTGGTCTTCACGAGCGGATCGGTGACGCCGGTGACGCGCCGGTATTCGTCGTAAGCGTAGGATGTGGTGTGGCCCAGCTCGTCCGTCATAGTCAAGAGCACGCCCGTCTGCGCGTCGTAGGTTTTCTGAATGGTGTAGCGCACACCGGTGACTGGATCTGGGGGCAAAGTGATCTTGGTGACCTGATGGCGCCCATTATATTCGTAGTTGGTGGTGTAATTGGGATCGCCAAGCACACCGCCGCGCGGGTCAGTCACGGCCGAGAGGCGGCCAAGTGAGTCGTAGTCATACCTGGTCGTTTTGCCATCGGCATTGGTCCAGGTTTGCAACTCGTTTGCTTTGGAGCCGGCGTTGCTCGGGTAGTAAGTGAAGCTCTCGGTGCCGCCGCTCGTAAGCTGATGAGTCTTGATCTGCCCAAGTGGAGTGTAGGCAAAAGTCTCGTAGCTCGTCTGCGGGTAAAGGCCGGCGGTCGAGCTTGTATTCGGGTGATCAACTCGCGTTACTCGATGAGTTGTCGGGTCGCGGGTGAACTTGGTCACATGTGCTCGCTCATCGGTGCTGGTGCCGACGTAGTAAGGATTCTGGCCGTCGGTATAACTCCAATCACGATGGCTCAATTGCGGATCGGGATGGATTTCGCGCAGAATATGGCCGCAGACGTTTTCCAGCGTTTGCTGGGTCAAATGCCCGTTCATATCGGTAATCTTGGTGGGCGTTTGAAAGTAATGCGTCCAGTCGTATTCACGCCTCTCCACGATGTTGGGGTTATTGGTCCAATCGGTCGCGCTATCGACCTGGATCTGGCCGCGCCCGGTCGTGTCATTGAAATAGGAGATGCTGCGGATGTAGCCATCGCCGCGAGTCTGTTTACGTTTCCAATACTCTTTGGAATAGCCAGTGGAGGAGTCATAAGTCCAGGGTAGCGGCTCGACTCGGTTCACCATCACGCCCGGACTACTTAAGCTGGCAGCATAACGTTCCTCCAGAACCTCGCTCAGAGTCACGTCACGCTTGGAGTCCGTGGGGTCATCGCTCGACGAACCCGGGTCGTCGAGATAAATGTAGCGCACCTGTTGAAGCGGCCCGGTAAACATCGGGTCGGAAGCCCAGACCAGCCTATCAAACTCGGGAGGAACCGGCGCGGGGCTGGGCTGGAGGCGTGGTGGCTGGACATTTTTGTAGGTGTAATGGGCCTGCACCGGCTGGCTGGTCGCCGGGTCGGTGACATCGTTGTAAGTGACGGTGCCGTAGCTTGTCAGAATGGTGTTCCCATACGGGTCGGGCTGGTACGGGCCGGCGCCGCTGGATGCATATTGACCGGTCGTATGATAGTCGAGTGTATAGGTGACGCTCTGGCCCAGGCTCGTGGTCAGGGGAATGGTCTGATGATTTGTCCCAGAGCCCTGCGTCGGGCCGATATGAATCCACCGCCCACCCGGTTCCGTGATTGTCCTTTGGTCGGTGGGATTATAGCTCGGGCCGTTGTAGGTGAGGGTAACGGCCAGACCGTGAGGATCGACAATGCTGCTGGCGTGAGTGTCAATGCCAACGCCTGCGCTTACGGCAAATTTGACTACACTCCCATCGCTCAGGAGCAGTCGGCCTTCATGAGAACCGTCAGGCAGCGCCACCACGACGAAGCGGTCGACAATACCGGTGGCCGAAGAGTAAGTTCCCACCGCGCCAGGGGGATCGTTGTTGGCGGGTTTGCTAAAGGTGACGACGCGGCCATCGGGGTAATGAACGCGGTAGCCAAGGAAGAAATCATTTACTCCTCCTCCGCCGGACTGGTCGCCAGTGTCGTTTTCTACCAGTTCCCAGGACCAGTTGTCTGACCAGCCTCCACGCGAATTCCAAATGCGGGTGTAGGTGAACGGCACAACTGCGCCCGGCACGACGACATCAGTGACACTGCGGCTGGCATTCATCTCGTAGGGGTCGAATGAACCGGCGCCGGATTCGAGGGAGCCGCCAAAACCTCCCGCTACTCCGGTGGGCGTGTCGCCACCGGGAACGGGCATCTGGGCAAGCGTGGAGACGCCCAGGAGACAAATGCTCGTGAGGACGGTGCTCCCGGTGAAGCACCGGAAGAAAGAGCCGCTCAAGACAAAAGGTCTTGTACCGAGGCGGTCACCGGCAAAGCAAGCAAAATCGTTTTGCAGCTCTGCTCACGATTACGGGGTGTAGCTGCCGGTGACGGTGAGCTAGGCGGTATTGAGCCAGCTGCGGAGGACTTCGGCGACGCTCCAGGCTTGGGCGATGCAGCCGCCGGGGTGGTGCGGCTCGCGGGCGTCGAAGACTTCGCTGATGGTGCCGATGCCTGCTTCATCAAGGTGGGCGGGGAAGCGGGCGAGAAACTCACGCGCGTACGGTTTCTCGTTAGGGTTCACCTTTAACCAGGCGTCGATGAACGGGCCGATGAGCCAGGCCCAGACGGTGCCTTGATGATAGGCGCCGTCACGCGAGCGGAGATCACCGCTGTAGATCGGTTTGTAGTCGGGATGGTCGGGTGAAAGTGAGCGCAGTCCTACCGTGGTGAGTAGCTTCTCTTTGGCTACTCGCATGACTGATTCCCAGCGCGCCTGCTCCAGCACAGGATGGTCCAGGGCGATGGCGAAGATCTGATTGGGCCGGCAGGAGGAATCGTTAGCTCCACTTTGGCCGTTGCAATCGACGACATCGAAGAGATAGCCGCCATCATCAAACCAGAACCGCTGGTTGAAAGAATGGCGGGCGCGTTTTGCCGCATCAGCGTATCTTTCGCCGCCGCCGAGGTCGCCTTGTTCACGGCACCATTGCGCGAGCAATTCCAGCGCATTGTACCAAAGGGCATTGATCTCGACCGCTTTTCCGCGACGCGGCGTCACTACCCAGTCACCCATTTTCGCGTCCATCCAGGTGAGCTGATAACCTTCTTCGCCCTGCACGAGCAGCCCGTCATCTTGATCGACGTGAATGTTAAAACGCGTTCCGCGCAGATGATGTTCGGCAATATCGGTCAACGTGGGCAAAAGGAGCCGCAGCGTTGTGCGATCGTCCGTGTAATAGAGATAGCGGCTGATCGCGTGAAAAAACCAGAGCGTGGCGTCGGCGGTATGATAGAGGCCGGCTTTTTTTCCATCGGGAAACATGTTGGGAATAAGACCATCGCTGACGTAATGAGCGAAGGTGCGCAGGATGTAACCGGCCTCGAGAGAGCGGCCGGTCACGAGCGCGAGACCTTCGAGCGAGATCATGGTATCGCGCCCCCAATCGGTGAACCAATGATAGCCGGCGATGACGGTGCGGACTTCATCGCCGGCGGCATGGGCCCGCGCAGCTTCTTCGGCGCGGCCGGCGGGAGTGATTATGAATTGAGCGCCGGCGAAAACCAGCTCGGCCGGGAATCCGGTGCGCGCCTCGGGCACGGCGTCATCGAGCATTTTGGCGCGGCGCTCGGTCTCGGCGGCGAGCGCGGCAGCGGGCGTGAGCACATCGATGATGTCCCAGCTTTCCATCGAGCCGATGAGCGCGGCGGCATCGCGTTCCCGCAGATCGATATGAAAAAAGCCGGGACTCCAGAGATCACCCTCATAGGTATAACCGCGACTTTGCTCGATGCGATAAACCACCTGGTGAATGTTCTGCGGTGAAACCGTGAACTCGGCTTGCCCATTAGCCGCCTTCATCCGCAACGGCGGCAGTCCACTTTGCGCGGCGGCGATCTCATAGCGATGATCTATGGCGGTGATGCGATAAGGGCCGCGCCGGCTTTTGTTCACCGGTGATTCGTAATGGCGAAAGCTGAAGGCTGGTCGCAGCTCGAGCTGCGGGCGCTGTTCGCCGCTCAAGATCCGATAAATGACGTGGACCGTATTCTGGCGGTGCAGGAGAAGCACGCGTTTCTCCAGAACGAGATCACGCACGTGATAGGTCCAAACCGGCAGCCCGTTCGCGAGGCGAAACTCTTGCAGATAATCAGCCGCGCCGAGATCGAGCTGCCCTCCGGCGCGTTCTTCACCGCCAAGCGAGATCGTTTCCTTATCATCGAAACGGAGGTGCTCGGAAACGTGACTCCACATCACCATTCGCCCATGCGGCGCGGGCAAGGCAGCAATGAGCAAGCCATGATACCTGCGCGTGATCGCGCCCGAGAGTGTGCCGGAAGCAAAACCGCCGAGGCCGTTGGTCACGAGCCATTCGCGCGAAAGCAGCAGCTCACGCGAGTGACTTTTCTTATCCCACGGCAGGGAACGTTTGGTGAAAATCATTTGGCTCCTCAGTCAACCCGAGCGAAGCCGAGGGATCCCGCGATGGGAGGTACAAGTAACATCACGAGATCCTTCGACTTCGCTGCGCTTCCGCCTTCGCCAAGCCTAGGGCGGACAGGTCGCTCAGGATGACGATGCATTCAGCGTTTCTTCGGTTTTTTGCGCGGCTTCGTCCGGCGGCGCGGACGGAAAACGACAGCGGCTTCCGCGGGCAGGAGCCAGCCTTTATCGGGCACGATGTCGACGCGTCCAGGTCCATGATATTGCGGCGAATCGCTCGTCCAGATGAGCACCCATTCCATTCCCAGGGGCGGCGCGAGGAGCGGCTCCGGGGCGGGGGAAATCTCTGCGCGGCAGCCGAGGTTCATCACCAGTAAGCGGTCATCATTTTCCGGGCCAAAAAAGCGCAGGATAAAAGAATCGCCTTGCAGCACCGCGCCATCGACGCCGCCGCGGATTTGCAGGCGGAAACGCGAGTCCTCGCGGCGCAGCGCCAGCAGGTCGCGGTGCAGTTTTAGCAGGGCCGTGTTTCGCTCGCGTTCGCTCCAGTCGAGCTTGCTATTTTCAAAGGTGCGCATCTCGTGCGGGATGGGCAGCAGAGCCTGCGTCTCCTTCGAAGCGGCGGAAGGAAATTGCGCGAGAAACTTAAACCTGCCTTCGCGCACCGCCTCTTTCAATTTCTCATCCCCCACATCAGCGAAGTAGCAAAACGGCCTGCTCGCGCCGAATTCCTCGCCTTGGAAAAGCAGCGGCGTCCAGGGCCCGAGCAGCAAGAGCGCCGTCATCGCGCGATAAACTCCCGGTGACGTCACCGCGCGCACGCGGTCGCCCATGGCGAAGTTCGACACTTGGTCGTGGTTCTCGAGAAAAGTGACAAAGGTCTGCGGCGATAAATCCAAAGCGGGATAACCACGTGGCGCTTCCTGCCACTCGTAATGCTGTCCCTGGAACAGGTAACCGTATTTCGCGGCGGAGATAAATTCCTGCGGCGTTCCGCGATAGTCAGTCAGGTAGGCTTCGTTGCGCCCGGTCAGCGCGACGACGGCGCTGTGGTGCAAATCGTCGTTCCAAAGGCCATCGAGATCATCGCCGCCTTCATCGCGCGGACGCACCAGCTTGGTTTCCTGCGGTTCGTTCTCGGCCACAAGAATGATGGCGCGCTCTCCCGCCGCTTTCCGCGCCGCGCGACCGATCGCACCCACGATGTATTCCTCCGAGCGATCATGAATGCTTTGCGTCGCATCGAAACGAAAGCCATCGAAATGAAACTCCTCGATCCAGTAGCGACCGTTGATGATGAAAAATTCCCGCACTGATGCCGAGTTTCTGCCATCGAAATTGATGGCGTCGCCCCATTCGTTTTCGCCTTCGCGATTGATGTAATCATCTGAATATTGCCCGACATAATTTCCGTCGGGTCCGAAGTGGTTATAGACGACGTCGAGAATGACGGCGAGACCGAGTGCGTGTGCGCGATCGATGAAAACGCGCAGGTCATCCGGTGAACCGTAAAGCCGACATGGCGCGAAGAGGTTCACGCCATCGTAGCCCCAGCCGAATCGGCCCGGGAAATCCGCGATGGGCATCATCTCGAGGACGGTGATGCCCGTCTCTTTCAGGGCCGGCAATTTTTCCATCGCTGCGCGCCAGGTGCCTTTGGGCGTGAACGTGCCGAGGTGGAACTCGTACATGATTTGCCCGGGCAATTTCACGCCAGGCCAATCGCCGTCGCTCCACTGAAAGGCGAATGGATCGACCACGCATGATGCGCCATGCGGTCCATCGGGCTGAAAACGCGAAGCTGGATCAGGGAAAGCGTCGCCGCCGTTAACTCGAAACTTGTAGAGCGTTCCGGCGCTGCAATTGACCGCTCCGGAAAAATATCCGTCCGGCTCCTGGGCGAGCGGATGAAAGTTGTCACCGAGTGCGACGTCGATGATGCGCGCTTTCGGCGCCCAGAGACGAAAGTGTGTTTCACCGGGAGCGATGAGCTCCGCGCCGATCGGATAACGCCGGCCGGTTTGTCTCATGCAGCTCCTTCGCCGTGGCGGTGCGCGATGGTGGTGGGCGATTTCGCTTCACCACCGCGCCGCGCCCAGTTAAAACACGCGCCGTGTCCTCGGCGCTGAGCAACGTTCATTTGATCGAGCATGCGCTGATGGCGGCGAAGATGTCGCGGCTGCGCGATAAAACAACTGGAACGAGCGAATTCCGCCGCGCTCTCGAGCAGATCGCGATCCTGCTCCTGAGTGAAGCCTCACGCGGATGGCCGATCATCGAGGCTGAAATCGAGACGCCGCTCGCCACAATATGCGTGGCGGAGTTGGCGCGGCCGATAGTCTTCGCGCCGATTCTGCGGGCCGGCCTCGGTTTACTCGAAGGAATGTTGCGAGTCCTTCCCGAAGCGGCCGTCGGTCACATCGGCTTGTATCGCGATGAAGTGACGCTGCGGCCGGTGAACTACTACTGCCGGCTGCCGGCCGATCTTGCTGCCGCGCAAGTGGTATTACTCGATCCGATGCTGGCCACCGGTCACAGCGCGTGCGAAGCGGCGGCGTTGCTGAAAAGCCAGGGCGCGGCGCAAATCCAGTTTATCTGTGTGATGGCGTGCGATGTGGGCATTGAACAATTGCAAAGCGTGCATCCCGACGTGCCGATCTACTGCGCCGCCATCGATCCGGAGCTGAACGAATTCGGCTACATCGTGCCCGGATTGGGCGACGCGGGTGATCGCTACTTCGGCACGTTGTGAACGAGATTGATAGGCTAAGGGCGAAAAGCGTTGTAGCTGCCGTCGGTCCCGGCGGCAGGCGCACAGCGGGTAGTTAGTCAAAGGATCTGCCCCGAAAGCTTTCGGGGACGGCAGCTACAACGCCTATAGCAGTAATAACGCCGAGTTTAGCCAGACTGCGCAGACGGCACGAAACGGCTACGGGTTATCCGCTACGCGCTGCTCTTTGATCGCGACGATCTTTAACTCGCCGTTAATTTCGCGCAGGGTCACCCGATTGCTGGTGCGTCCATTCGCTCGCCGCTTCCCTCGTTGCACCGTGAAGGCGATGGTGAAATCGACCGTCGCTGTTTCGCTGTCCACCGCTGTCACCTTGACGGGTTCAATCAGCAGGTAACGTCGCCGTGGCCACCGGCGCATGTAACGCAAAGTATCGCTGCGCACGAACTGCTCCTTCACTTGCCCGTGCGCGAAGTAATCCACCGGAAAGGAAAAGTAACGCAGCTGCGGGGTGACGTATTTCCCTTCGCCCGCGTGCAGGTAGGCGCGAAGAAAGGCGGTCATGCGTTCAGTGGCGAATTGCGGCGGTGATTCCGACGGCAGCGGCGGTGAATTGATTGGAGAAGGCGAAGGGATCGCAGAAGACGCTGGCGTTTGCGGTGGCGGCGTGACCGGGACAGTTGGTCTTGCCTGCGCGATCGGCGGTGAAGTTGCAACGGGCGAAGGCGAGGGGAGCTGAGGAGTCGCAGTGCGGATTGCGGTTGCATCCGGAGTCGGCATGGTCGGAGCAGGCGACACTGGTGCGGGTGATGCAGACGGACTGGACGCAAAGGGCTTCGCCGGTGCTGCCGTCGCCGACGGCAGGGCCAGCCCGCTTTCGTCATCGAGCGCCTTGGCTGTCGCGCGATCAATCACGCCGCTTGCCGGCAGATTGTGTCGCTGTTGATAAGCTTTCAGGGCGTTCACGAACTCTGTGCTGTGGTTTCCATCGAGTGGACCGGAGTACGCGCCTTGCGTTTGCAATTGCTCCTGCACCCCGCGCGTCAGCTCGTCCGCCAGCACCGCATCGGCGAAGATCAGCAGAAACAGCCCGACCAGAATGCGCACGTTCAAATTCTGACCAGCGTCATCGCGCCGACGCAAGCGTTATCGACTCGCCGGTTTTGGTGCGAGCGCGAGAAGGCGTTGCTTTTGATCGACTGGCAGCCCGCTGTTCTGAATCCAGGTCGAAGCTTCGGCCGCATTTTTGCGGAGCCATTCACTCGCCACGCGATCGAGCGAACTGCCGCGCAGTTTGGCGTCGGAAATACTCATGGCCCATTGCGCTGCGACCGCCGGATCGCGCCCGACCAGCCCGTTGGTGTAGGCGCTTGCAGCCTGGTCCCGCGCGACGCCCCTCAAAGTATTAATCCAGTCGCCCGTGGCCGAAGGATCCGTCGCCGCCCACGTATGCACGGCCTGCCGCAGGCTGCTGTCGCGCACATCTGGCGGAAGGGTCGCGGCCCATTCAGTCGCAGCTTTAGGATCGCTCCAGCCCATTTGCGCCACCAACATGTTCGTCGCCTGCGTCCGGGCCTGCACATCCGGCAAATTGTTCACCCAATCCTTCGCCCGCTCCGGATCGCGTGAGTAAATATAGTTGGCGAGATGCGTCGCCAATTGCCGTCCGGATGAATCACTCAGATGCGCCAGCGCGTGGGCTTCCGCCGCCGCATGATCCTTCGACCACCAGCCTGTCACTGCTCCATTGATGGCGTGGTTAAACCCATCCTTTTCCGCGAGAGATTGCGCCCAGCTCAGCGCGGACTGCGGATCGAGCGCGGCCCAGTTTTGCGCGATAGTTGAGGCGGTCCAGTAGAAATGTTTCCCCGCCGCTGAGGTGGTGTCGAAAAACTTCGCGGCATCAGGTGGCGCGATCTGCGCCCACTTCGCGAGAGCGGAAGCGAGAAAGCTATCGCGTTGCCCGCGTCCGACCGTGCCGTCCGGCCACTCTTTGATCGCTCTGGCCAACGCTTCTGCCTGCGTCACGTCCGCGCTATCGATCACGGCTGAAATAGCAGTTGTCTTAGCTTCCGCTGACTTAAACATCGTTGCTGCGCGCAGAGCCGCCTTGGGATCGATGTGTGCCCATGCCTTGAAGAAGGTGGCGATCGTTGCCGCCGTCTGCTTGTCATCAGGCAACTGCCGTAGTTGCGCGGCCAAATCATCGAGTTTCCCTGGCGGCAGCGACGAGAGCACGCTGTACAATTCCTGAAAAGGAACGGTGGTGATGTTGCCTAACGAGACGTGAGACTCGTCGCCCGCAGTGGAGAACGCCGGCGAAGTTCCCTTTTTAAACGTGGCGGCCTGGCTCTGACTTTTCAGCGCTGAGTTGTTCTGCGCGCCGGCCGGTCCATTGTTGCAGCGCCCTAACGAGAAACCGATTATCCCTCCGGCGAGAACGCCGGCGGCGATCATCATCACGGAAGGCGAACTGAGATACTCGCTCAACGTAGTCGCCGCCGAGCCCGCGCGCTCCCTGGTCATGTCTCGTTAGACGTCCGTCGTCGCCCAGAATTTGCGAAAGGCACCCGGCCAGCTCCGGTCGATCACCGCCTGGCGCGCCTGGTGCGACATCTCCGCGCGCTTGCCGGCATCCATCACCAGCTCACGAATGGCGCGGACGAGGTCATCTACATCGTGCGATTTGGTCACCAGTCCGTTCACGTTTTGCTCCACCAATTCCTTCGGCCCGCCCGTATCGGAAACAATTACTGGAACGCCGGAGGCCTGCGCTTCGATGACCACATTACCGAAAGTATCAGTCGTGCTCGGGAAAACAAAAATATCAGCCGAAGCGTAGGCGGTAGCGAGCTCCGGCCCCCGCAGGTACCCGGTGAAAACAGCTTCTGGAAGTGAACTATTCAACGTCTCCAAATATGGTCCTTCGCCCACCAAATAGAGTTGCACCGGCAGATGTTCCTTGCGCAGCTGCCGGTAAGCTTGCGCGAGCACATCGAGGTCCTTCTCTTTGGAAATGCGACCAACGTAGAGCAGGCGCACTGCGCCGTTGCGCGCCCCGAACTTTTCCCAGAAAGCCGGATCCCGCCGCTCCGGGGTGAAGAGCGCAGTGTCGAGCCCGCGCGGCAGGATTCTCAGCTTGTCCGGCGCGAACCCGCGCGCGATCCACCCACGGCGATACTCCTCCGAGTTCACCCACACCGTATCGAGCTGGCCATAGAACCACTGCATGAAACGCCAGGCCACGCTTTCCAGGAAGCTATCGTCGGTCAGGATGCGGACATATTGCGGAAAGTCGGTGTGATAAATGCCGCTCGTTTGCAGATTCAGCATCTTGGCCGCGAGCAGCGCCGTCAGCCCCACCGGCCCCGGCGTGCTGATGATGATTTCGCTGAATCCTTCCCGCTGAATGTAATCGAGCATTCGCAAAATCGGCGGGAAGCTGAGCTTTTGCAGCTCGTACTCCGGCAGCTCGAATTCGCCGATGGGCGTGAAGTTTTTAATCGGGACGTCATCGATCTGAATCTCGTTGCGTGACGTGATGATGGTAAGGTCCGCGCCCGCGGCATGGGCGGCCCCCGTCATTTTGCGAATGGTGGTGGCGACGCCGTTTACATCGTCGAGCGTGTCGGTGAACCACGCGCGCTTGGTATTGCGCAGCTCGGCCGGAATCGCGCCTGTCATTTCCTGGAAAATTTCGCGCAGCCATTTGCGCGACGGCGCCTGACTGTGAAAAGCGTAGATATAAGGCGAGAGCAACACCAGCAGCGGCGCAATCGCGCTCAGCGCCTGCATCCCTTCGATCACATTTCCGCCGCTCATTTGCTGCACGAATTTTTGGAAAAAACGAAACGCCAGTTGTTCGGAAGCGATGTTGGCCAGCAGAAAAGCGCGCCGCTCCGGCTCACTCACTCCCTCCACTTCGCGCGCGATCTTCGCCTTCACCTCCGGCTGCGCGAAGTAGCGCGACAATTCATTCCAAAGCGAAACGTTCGCCGGTTTCGCCAGCTCGAAGATTTTCCCGGAGAGCACGCCGTGCGCGACGAAGGTCGCTTTCTCGCGAAGCGTAAACTGCGTCGGATCGCGTCCTTCCATGAAGCGCGAGAACATCTGCTCGAGCAACGTTCCGGCTGGTCCGAGCTTTTCGTGGAATCGCTCCTGGATGAAACTGGAGAGCGTGTTGTAGAAGCCGTGCGAAAGCGCCAGCGGCGTGCCGGCCTGCCCGCGCGCCTGACAACGGCCAGCCCGCACATGCTCGAGAAACTCAGCCGGCGTTCGCGCTTCGGGCGTCTCGGTCAACGCGGATGCGAAAAACATCCCGCCGTGATCATCCGATCCGCCGACGAATATTTTTTTCCATGGCTCGGCGTGTGCCGGGGCGAGATCATGCCGCCGCGCAAACTCCTTGATGCGCGCAGGCGTAATCTCGAGGAGGAGCTTGTGCGCAAGACTGCTCAGCAAACCGTCGCGCAGACCGTTGATCGCCTCGAAGTGTTTGAAAAGCAGAATGAGCCGCTCCAGATGCGACGCGCTCAATTTGCCGTTCACGCTGTAAAGCGGATGTGCCACGGCGTGGGCGATGTTCTCTTGGGCGAGGTAACGCTGCAGCTCGAAGATGTTGCTCCGCCATAACCAGATTTCCTCGTGCTGCGCCTGCGAGATTCCCCAGACCAGCAGGTGAATCTTACACGGATCATGCGGGAAATACGTCGTAACCTGTTCGCTGATGAAGGTCTGCGGCTGATCAGCGATGGCCAGGCTCCCCTCGATCGTGTCGTGATCTGTAATGGTGACAAAATCCATCCCGCGTGCCCGCAGATTGTGATAAAGCTCGAGCGGCTCGGTGCAGCTGTCGGGAAAATCGAAGCGCCGGAAGAGCCAGTCTTCCGAACGCGCGCTGAATTTCGAGTGAATGTGCAGATCGCAACGGCTCATGAGCGGCTTCGCTGTTGTGCGATCCAATCGCGGTAAGTCGTCGGCTTGCGGGTGCGGAGGAATCGCTGCGCCAGCGCCAGAATCTGCGCGCGGATTTCCGGCACGGCGAAATCGGCCGGATGAATGCTCAGGCGCACCAGCTCGCGCATCTCGGCTGGATGGGCCAGCGCGGCATTCCAGACGAGACTGGCTTTTTGTCGCCAGGCCGAGCGCGTGCTGTAAACAAGTGAGCGCGCCGACTGCGTCTCTCCGGTGAGCAGGTCGACCACGTGACTGATGCGAGTGGTATATTGCATGCCCGCGTCGGCAGCGGCCTGTTGCGCTTCGCGGCTGAGGAGCCAGCCTGGGGCGATGAAACCGATGGGCGAAAGATGCGTCGCGCGAAATTCATCACGCGCGCGAGTGATGCGACCGAGCGCTTCCGCATACGGCAGGTCGAAGAACTCCGCTTCATTATTTGTGTAAACCTGATTGAAAAAGCGTTCGCGCAATCCCGTGCCGTTGCGCCGCGGTCGCTCGTGAAAATATCCGTGGATGACGATCTCGTGGCCATCGGCCTCGAGGCCGCGCAACCATGAGATGAATCGCGTGCTCTCCACCGCTTTGCCGAGGCGATGATAATCCGGCACCACCAGAAGCGATGTCATGGCAATGCCCAGCACCGTGAGCTGCTCCAGGATTTCAGACGATTGCGCTTGGGTTTGCGGCGAAACATCGTGCAACGAAACGATGAGCCAACGCTCCGGCGCCGCTGTAGCTGAGAGCATCGGCAAAAACTCCGCCGTTACCGCATCGGTCATGGGCAAAGTTCTGCCGTTGCCGCCGAGTGAACAAGACGAAAATCTGAGCAGGTGTGGCGCGCACGCCAGTCTGCAGGGGAAGCTGCCAGCTTCCCAACTCGGTCGCTAGGGCATTCGACAACGCGCGAGCCTTGCCGCAAGATCGTCCAGCCATGTCGCTCATCACCTTTGAAGGCTCGGAAGGCTGCGGAAAATCGACACAGGTGCAGCGGCTGGCCGCACGCCTGCAAAAGCTCGGCATCCCGACCTCCGTTTTTCGCGAACCCGGCGGCACCGCCATCGGCGAAACGATCCGTCATCTCCTTCAGCATTCGGAAGAAAATCGCGCCATGACTCCAGAAACCGAGTTGCTTCTATTCGCCGCCAGCCGAAGCCAGCTTGTGCGCGAAAAGATTCAGCCGGCACTCGCACGCGGAGAATTCGTCATCTGCGATCGCTTCTTTGATTCGACCACCGTTTACCAGGGCGCCGCGCGCGCGCTCGATCCAGCGCTGGTAAAAAACCTAAATGATTTCGCCGTCACCGGCTGCATTCCCGATCTCACCTTCGTGCTCGATATCGACCGCTCCACCGCGCGTGCGCGCTTGGGCGGCCGCAAGCTCCGCGATCGCATGGAAGAACAACCCGAGGAATTCCACGCGCGTGTGATCAAAGCTTATCGTGAGCTGGCCGAGCGCGAACCTCAGCGCGTTGTTTTAGTCGATGCACGCCTCGGGATTGAAGCTATCGAAGAACAAATCTGGCGGCAGTTGTTGGTGCGCTTCCCGCATCTGGTCAATCGCAAATCCCAAATCGCAAATCGAAATTCCTGATGGCTTTCGCTCCCGACAAAGCTCTCGACTACCTCCAGCGCGCGCACCGCCAAGAGCGACTCGCGCACGCCTATCTCATTTCAGGACCCACCGGCAGCGGCAAATCCGCCGTCGCCGCGGGTCTCGCCGCAGCATTGAATAACACCACCCCGGAAGAGGTGCTGAACGCACGAGCCGCCGATGTTTTCCTCACCGAGCCGAGCTCGCGCTCGCGCCGCATCGTCGTCGATCAAATCCGCAGCCTCGAACGCGCTCTGCAATTGCGCACCAGCGCCGGCCGCAAAAAGGTCGCGATCATTCGCGACGCCGACCGGATGCAACCGCAGGCGGCCAACGCTTTCCTCAAGACACTGGAGGAACCGCCGGAAAATTCACTCCTGCTTCTGCTCACCGCATTGCCCGAAGCACTGCCCGAGACAATCCTCTCACGCTGTCTCATTCTGCCGCTCCAGATTCCTTCGCAAGCCAAGCAGTCTCCTGAAGAAACCGAACTGCTGCGTTTGCTTTGCGCGGCGGCGGAGGAGAGTCGTGACAGCGTCGAGCGCGCCTATCGCGTTTCGCAGGGAATTCAACGATTGCTCGATACGGTGCGCGAGCGGATCAAAGAGGAGCACGCCGCCGCGTTCAAGAGTGAAGAGCAGCGCTATCGCCAGACGACCGATGGCGCGTGGCTTTCCGACCGCGAAGATTACTACAAGGCGATGACCGAAAGTCTCTATCGCGAACGCCGGAGCCGCTTGCTTGAAACGTTGTTTTTGTGGTGGGCCGATGTCTTGCGCGCGCGTGTCGGTGTGGAGGGCCGCGGCTTCGACAGCTGTGGTGATGCGACTGCGGCCATCGCGGCGCGGCTAAAGACAAGCGAAGTGCTCAAGCGTCTTCACCACCTGGAAGAAATGCGCGACCAGCTCAACACCACGGCGCAGGAAGCGCTCGTCGTCGAAGTCGCGTGTCTGCGCGTGTTCAGCTGAAATGAATTAGACAGGATTGACGGGATTTAAATGGATTGAAGCATTCCATCAGCGCCGAAACTCAGGCTCGAATACGTCGCACTGCACCCTTTTCTGCTAATCCAAATAATCCAGTTAATCTGTCTAGTTAATCTCTTCTAAGAGTGTCAGACCGCCCCAAACTTTCCGTCGCGCTTATCGGCACTAAATTCATGGGCCGCGCTCATTCCAACGCCTGGCGACAAGCACCGCGTTTCTTCGACTTACCGGCGGACATAGACATGGCCATGATTTGCGGACGTAATCCTTCAACTACCCGGCGCGCCGCCAGGAGCCTTGGTTGGAAACACGCCCGCACAGATTGGCGCAGTGTTGTCGCCGATCCAGGCATTGACGTTATCGACATCTGCACACCTAACGATTCACACGCAGAGATCGCCCTTGCCGCGGCTAAAGCTGGCAAAGCGGTTCTTTGCGAGAAACCACTCGCGCGTGACGCGCGCGAAGTCCGCAAAATGGTGGTTGCAGTGACACGCACGCGCGTTCCGAACATGGTCTGTCACAATTACCGCCGTGTCCCCGCCGTCGCGCTTGCCAAACAACTCATCGATCGCGGCCAGCTCGGCCGTCGCATCTATCACTTCCACGCCCGTTATGCGCAGGACTGGCTGGCCGATGAAAACTTTCCACTGGTCTGGCGGCTGCAATCGAAGACTGCCGGCTCGGGCGCACTTGGCGATCTCGGCGCGCACATCATCGATCTTGCGCGTTATTTGGTTGGCGAAATCGCAAACATGTCCGCTGTTAGCCAGACTTTCATAACTAAACGCCGGCGCACTAAGGGTAGGCAAGGTAAGGCAAAGGTAGACGTGGACGATGCCATTTCAGTCATCGGTAAATTTCGCAATGGCGCGATGCTGAACCTCGAAGCGACCCGCTTCGCTTGTGGTCGTAAGAACCAGCTTAGTTTCGAGATCAACGGCAGCCGTGGCTCACTTACCTTCGATCTGGAGAAGATAAACCGCCTCCGCTTCCATGATGCGACCGATCCTCAAAACGCTCGCGGCTTCCGCGACATCATCGTCACCGAGCCTTCTCACCCCTACGCCGGGAACTGGTGGCCACCCGGCCACTTACTCGGTTACGAACACTCCTTTGTGCACACCATCGCCGATTTTGTCACAGCGGTAGTTGAGCGGAAGCGCATTCGTCCTGACTTCGCAGACGGATTGGAAACCCAGCGCCTAATCGACGCGATCGCAAGAAGCGCGAAGACACGGCGAGTCGTCAATCTGTAATAACCTCTCTAACTCACACTGTAGCGAGCGTCCGAGCCATGCGCTGCAGCGCATAGTTAGGTCTTTTTCTTATCTACACTTCTCTCTTCGAGAAGCGCGGCGAGTTTCGCGAGTGCCATGCGCCAGCCAGTTTCGTTGTCGGTGGGCGACACACCACGCGGCAGCCCGTCATGGACGGCAACGAGATTTGTGCCGCCATCTGCATCGGCGAGCGTGATCGTGATCGTCATCTCGCCGCGCAGCCCGGGATCTGTTGTCTCGAACTCGTCCACTTCGACGACTTGAGAAGGCGCTCCGCCACATGAACGATACCGAACCACAACTCTGGAAAAAGGCGAGACAAAACAGTCGATGCGATGGAGAAGGAGCTGCAAAGCGGAAAGTCGTATCATGACCGCGTATCGCTGGGAGAGAGATGCGGAACTGCCAGCGCGACCGAAGCCGATAAGCGCACAAGCAAAATAGCAGCGCGCCAATCCGAGCGGTAAATGGGGAAACGCTCGCGTCTGCAAAACGACCGGGCAAAACCACCTAACGAGACAGAGCTCAGCTACTCTCACCGGCGGGCCGCGGGTGGCCTGGTCTTTGGGGAACGACGCCGGTGAGAGTTAGCTGCAGCGTCTGGTTAGGCGGCAAACGATCCATACACGAAAGACCTGGCGTCAGAAGAC
>JBBPYF010000065.1:0-43998 GCA_038200165.1 Chthoniobacterales bacterium
TCGGCTGCGCTCGGGATGACTGATTTAATTCCCGGGCCAGCCAATTCATCTCCGGCCGATACGTGGCCGATTCCTCCGAAACGATGATGTCACCGCCGTTCGGCAACACCGTCGCGAAACCCTCGAGCATGCCAGCGTCTCCGCCGATGACGTTTTCACCGAGGGCCGCGTAGGTGCGGTTAAGCCACGCCGTCAATCCGATGCCGCCTGGCACGGAGTCGATTTCGGCAATGGTGTAACCGTTTTCGTTGAGAATAAGATCAGGCCGGATAACGCGCGGCAGTTCGTCGCGGAAAATTTTTTGCCGCGACAACTCCACCAGTTCGGACGGCTTGCCAGTGTCGAGATATTTCGCGATCCACTCCGGCTGCTTGCCGCGCGCGCTGAGTTGATAAAGCTGATTACAGGCGCGTTGAAAAACGAAGAGGCGATGCCCGAGTTGCTCCAGTTCGGCGACGAATTTTCTCGAAATCGGAAACGCCTCTGGCGAGATGAGCCAGTCTTTCGCCGCGAACAAACCTTCTTCCGGAATGGCGCTGCGGATTAACTCGAGTTTGTTATCGGCGGTTGAAATCATCGGGCGAGCACAACGTTCAACGCTTCGCAGACCGATGACAAACACGCCGCTGCCGGAGCACAGCCGGCCGCGCAGGCCAGAGGCCTACGCTCCCCCGCGTGGTGCTCAGCGGCCGGCCGCGAGTTTCTTCAGCGCCAGCTTCACCAACTCCTCCGCCGTTATTCCCACGCCTTCGCGCTCCTGCAAATCGCGCACCATCTTGTGCGCATCCACCTGCTTGTAGCCGAGCGCGATCAACGCCAGCACCGCTTCATTCGCCTGCTCCTGCTCGGCCGTCGGCGCATGCGTCGCGCTCGCCGCTTCCCATGCCGCCGCCACGCCCAGCTTGTCCTTCAACTCGAGCACGATTCGCTCCGCCGTTTTCCTGCCCAGCCCGCTGATTTTCGACAACGATGTCACATCGGAATTCACCACTGCCGCTTTGAAATTCGGCACGCTCATCCCGCTCAACACCGCCAGCGCCAGCTTCGGCCCGATCCCGCTCACGTGATTGACCAGGAGCCGGAACAAATCGCGTTCCGCCGCCGTCATGAAACCGTAGAGCACCTGCGCATCTTCGCGCACGTGCAGATGAGTGAGAATCTCGACCGGCTGACCCGCCGCGGGAAGCTTGTCGTAACTCGACAGCGGAATGAAGACTTCGTAACCGACGCCATTCACATCGATGGTCGCCTGCGTCGGCAGCGCATGGTTCAGGCGTCCGTGGAGAAAAGTGATCACGCCGCCAACCGGTAAATGTTCATTGCGGCTTGAGCAACATCGTCACGTCCACGCGTTCGCCTTTGGCCATGTTCCAGCCGCGTGCCTGATAACTGCGCCAGCTCGGCTCAAGCCGCGGAAAAATCTGTGTGACCGATGCTGTCGGCACAATAAGGAAGCGCCCGCCAGGTTTACGGAGATACTCTGCTGCATCTCTCTTCTTCAGCGGAGTCATGAAACCGGAGACACTGCGCCGGAAATACCAGACGAGACTCGGCTCGGTATACTCGATCGCGGCAAATTCCATCTCAGGCCGAAGTTCCGCGCGACTTTGCTTCGCCAAGGCGTAACTCGGCACCAGTTTGGCAAAAATCGGCGGAACTGCCAAAGCCACCAGAAGAAGGGTTGCAGCGGTCGCCGCGACCAGCACTCGTGAGTTTCTCAACCGTTCCGCGCGTCGCGCCATTAACAACGCTAACAATGGAAACGCCGGCAGCGTGTAGTGCGGCAACTTTGTCTTCACCAGTGTGAACACGCCGAAGATGATGAGCGCGCCGATCAGCAGAAAATCATCTGTGGCATCGCGTTCGCGGCGAAGAATCCTCCACAGCGCCGGCAGCTTGATTGACCACGGGAAAAAGCTGGCAAACAGCGTGACGAAATAAAACGGCAGCAGCACCAGGTAGGCGCCGAAGGAATTTGCGCCGTGTCCCTCCATCGTCGCGAGCGAGCGGCCGATGACATGCTTGCCGATACCGACGTTGAAAAATTCTCCATGTGTGCGCACGAGCGCCGGGATCCCCCACGCGCAGATAAGCGCTAACATGAGCAATATTCCCGGTAGGAAATGCAAACGCGAATGCCGTTGTAGCTGCCGTTCACCACCGTACTCGGCGGCAGAAACGTTACAGAACAACCGGCGCGCAATCGCCACAGTCAGCAGCGGAGTCCACCCAATCGGCCCCTTCCCCAGAAACGCCAGAGCGAGCGACACGTAAAAAATCCAAAAAAAACATTTCGCGCTGCCGCGAAGCATTTCCCACCCTGCCCAATGCGCCAGCGTGACAAAAAGCACGAGCCACATGTCCGCCACTGCGGCTTTGCCATGCACGAACGTCTGCAGACAGAGCGTGAAGATCATCGCCGCCCACCAGCCCGCGCCGACATCATGCGATCGCATGTTATAGCTATGCTTGACGTTGTAGCTGCCGTCCGTCCCGACGGCAGACACGTCGCGAGACCCCGAGCCTCCGCTTTTTGCCCGCCCTCCCCACCCCAGCAACACCACCGCCACCAACGACGCGGCCACCGCCGTCGGGAAGCGCGCCGCAAAATCATTCTCCCCAAACAGCCGGTAACTTGCGATTTGGCACCAGTAAGTCAGCGGCGGTTTATCGAAACGGAATTGATCGTTGAAATACGGGACGATGAAATCGCCGCGCTGCCGCATCTCGCGTGCTGCCTCAGCGAAGCGCGGCTCATCGCGATCGATCAGCGGCAGGTTCCATGTGCCGGCGAGATGAAAGAGCAGACACGCGAGAAACAGCATCAAGTAATTGCGCATTGCCGCTGCCGACATCGAACGGGAGAGTAGCAGCCGTTCGTGTGAAAACCGAAAGCGAAATCAAATCGCGTGCATGGCCGTGGCTCATCGTCCTGGCGCTCGCTCTCGCTGCGCTTCTCTGCGCGTTTTTCCTCGACGCTGCCGTTGTTTCATGGATCAACACGCACGCTTCAGCTCGCGTGAAACATTCCATGGCTCTCGTTAGCCGCATCGGCGATTGGCCGGCGCATGTCGCCGTCGGGGCGATTGGCGCCGCGGTTGCATTTTATTTCCGTCGCAAGGATTGGCTCCGGATTTTTCTCGCCATGCTCATCGCCTGCGCTCTCGCCGGCATCGGCGCGCGCGTGATTAAGATCGCGACTGGACGCGCCCGTCCTTCGATCAAAACAGAAATGGGGTGGAACGGCCCGCGTCTGCATGCGAACTACAACGCTTTTCCTTCCGGCCACACCGCTTCGTCGGCCGCATTCTTCTTCTCGTTATTCTTCGCGCGCAGAAAAATCGGCTCATCGTTTTTGCTTATCCCGCTCATCATCGCCGCCGCCCGCATCATCGCCGGCGCTCATTACTTGTCGGACGTGACATTCGCGGCCGCGCTCGGAATCGCGTCCGCAGTGCTGGCTTGGCGTTTCCTTCTCAACCTCTCAACCTCTCAACCTCTCAACCACGCTGGTTGTCAGCAGCAAGGCCACGGCTAAGCTCGCCCGATGAAGAAAATCATTTCTACGACGGAAGCGCCGGCCGCGGTTGGCCCTTACTCGCAGGCCATCCGCATTGGCAACTTCGTTTTCTGTTCGGGCCAGATTCCGCTCGATCCACAAAGCGGAAAGATCGTCGAAGGCGACATCAGCGTTCAAACGCGTCGTGTGATGGAGAACATCAACGCAGTCCTGCGCGCGGAAGGGCTCAGTTTCGAAAACATCGTTAAAACGACCATCTTCCTGACGAACTTGGCTGATTTCCAAGCGGTAAATGAACTCTACGGCTCGTATTTCAAATCCGATCCGCCCGCGCGTTCCACCGTGCAAGTCGCCGCCTTACCGAAAAGCGCACAGGTCGAAATCGAAGTCATCGCCGTCGCAAATCCGAGCGGCGGGAAGTCCATCGACACCTGGGAATAACTTGACCCGCGATGAGCAACGAACTGCTCACGATATTTCGCAAAACCGGAGCTCTGCTCGATGGCCATTTCGTTCTTCGCTCCGGCCTTCACAGCCGCCAATATTTTCAGTGCGCGCTGGTGCTTCAGTATCCTGAAATTGCGGAACGAATTTGCCGCCAACTCGCCGATAAATTGCGCAACCTCGAATGCGACGCCGTCATCTCGCCCGCGCTCGGCGGCATCGTTGTCGGCCAGGAAATCGGCCGCGCCCTCGGTAAACGTCACATCTTTGTTGAGAAAGAAGCTGGCGGACTCGTCTTACGCCGCGGCTTCATCATTTCGCCGGGCGAAAAATTCATCGTTGCCGAAGACGTCATTACCCGCGGCGGCCGCGTGCAGCAAACCATTGAGATCGTGCGCTCGCACGGCGGAGTAGTAACGGGCGCAGGGGCGATCGTGGACCGAAGCGGTTGGACTCGGCCCGATTTCGGCGCCCCATTCGTAAGCTTAATCAGGATGCACATCGAAACCTTTGACTCCGCCCATATTCCGCCGGACCTCGCGCGGATTCCGGCGATTAAACCGGGAAGCGCATGATCTCATCGTCTACGATCAGAACCAATCTCATCGATGCTTGAGTAGGATGGCGTAAATTTTATAGAATGGAAGCGTCGCGCCGACCCTCCGTCCTTACGGGGTATTTGACACCCTTCCGGGTCGCCAACCTTCTGCTGTGCTTGACCGTTCTACCTCTAGTTAACCTAATCCATTATGTTAGCTCGTTTGCAAGCCGTCTCCCGGTGAACGATCAATGGGATCTCGTTCCACTGATCGCATCGTTCAAGGAGGGTCATCCATCCCTCGCGATGCTTTTTCGATTTCATAATGAACATCTTATACTAATACCACGTCTCTGCTTTGCCTCCTTGGCAATGCTCTTCACGTGGGATAATCGCATCGAGTGCAGCGTAACTGTCCTTCTTGTTTTCGTAACGTTTCTCATCATCTGGACGCGTACTCACTTGCGATCGAGCGAAACCATTGCTGGTTCTTTAGCCATCCTAATAACAAGCGTATACCTTTTTAATACGAACCAGTGGCAAAACTGGCTTTGGGGATTTCAGCTGGCTTGGCCAATTCCTGTTCTGGCTCTCACGGCCGCAGTCCCGGTCATTTATCTTCCAATGGTATTCTGGAGACAGCTAGTGCAAATCATCGCCGCTTCACTGATTGCCATTTTGTCGCTCGGCAATGGATTTGTCGTGCCGCTCGTACTAGCGGCCCTGTTTTTAGCGAGGTATCTGCACGAGCGAAATCTCCGCACACTTGTTCTCTGTATTGTCTCCGCAGGAATCGCAATGGGCGGTGTGGGATTACTCATTATAAATCGCCCATCGACAGTTTTGTATTCTGCCGCTCCCAGCAATATTTTTTCTGCCATCGTCTTACTCGCCGCTAATCCATTTCTTGATCTTTCGCGCGCACCCCCGTTTTTTCTCCAAACGTCGACTGGAAAAGCGAGCGTAATCGCGGCGATTCTATTCGCGATGATTGCGTGGTTCTTCTATCAGGCTACGAAAAGAGATTGTTTAAACAGTGCTATCTACACAACTGGTGCTGCTTTCGCTCTCTTGGGCATCGGCAGCGTCGTTATGATAGCAGTCTCCCGAGCGGGAAGCGGTCTGGGCGGGGTAGCCCAGTCTCGCTACATCGAATATGCAGGGCTTTTACCAATCGGTTTAGCTTTAATGGCAGGCGTATTGCACGAAGATGTGGATCTTTCGCATAGAGCGCGATTGATTTGTCGACTCTGGCTGGGCATTCTTCTGACTCTTGCGATCTACTCACTTCTTTCCGAACCCGAGCGTCTAAAATGGGGAATGAATATGCAAACGAGCTACAAGCCGCTTTTGGAGCTCGTCAAAGTCGCCCCTGTTTTCCCCAACGATGCAGAGTTGTCACGCATCTGTCCGCAGCGCGATCGCTACGAACTAATCAGACGAGTGGCAAAAGACCGCTTGTTCCGCGGAATGATTCCACCTGATTCCTCTGTCACCGCGCAGCGATTGGTTGTGGACGACCAAATTGGAAATATCGATTCGGTTCTTCCATCGGCAGGGGCTGGTTTTGAGCTTAAGGGATGGTCCGCCTTCCTACACTGCCATCGCAGCGTCGATGCGGCATTTTTGGCGGAAATGCAGCCCGACGGCTCCGCGCATCTTCTCGTCCCCATCCTTTCGCGCGACAAAACTCGTCCAGACATTGAAGCGCGCGGCGGGCCTTTGCTCAGTGGATGGAGTGTACACGTGCCCCCTGCATTTGCTGGCAAAAAGCTCGTGCTTGTAACCTTCGATTGGACAAGGACAATATTTCACCGCAAGCGATTAGATATGCGACTCGAATAACGCTCTTGCGAGGGGAAGTTAATAATCGCACCGCTGCCGACCTCCTTGTACCGTTGTCTTTTATCGGAAGCGAGGGAGTCAGTAGCTCGCCCATGAACACTCCGGGTTGCTGGCACTATTCGGTCGCGGATTGCATTTAACGTTCCAATGACTGGTTGTCGGGATGGGGATCGGACCGGATGGTCCAACATTCAGTTTCATAATAGCCAGCCTAGATTGATTGCAGGCCTGCGTCCACCCTCCACCACAGTCCGTTTGCCGGACTGGCGCTCTGCTCATACGTTCTACGGCTGAGGAACAGACTGGTCCAGCTTGTGTGCAATGTAAATGTTTCAAAAATGAATTCGGCTGATCTTTTATTCCCAACTTATACCGGACCGCGCATCGCCCGCTACTTCGGCGAACACTGGAGTATGCATTTGCCGTTCGCCTACGATCTAATGCGCGAGCTGAGGCCCTCTGTTTTCGTCGAATTAGGTGTCTACAAGGGAGAATCATATTTTACCTTTTGCCAGTCCGTCGAAGAGAATGATCTCCCTACCTTATGTTACGGTATTGATACCTGGCAGGGCGATGTGCACACGGGCGCTTACGACGCCAGCTTCGGACAAGAAGTTATCGCTTACAATGGCAGGTATGTTGGCTTTTCGGAACTCATCCGCGCTACTTTCCGAGAAGCTGTAAGCCGCTTCGCGGACGAATCGATTGACCTGCTGCATATCGATGGCTCTCATCGCTACGCTGATGTAAAACGCGACTTCGAAGCATGGCGGCCAAAACTATCGAAAGCCGGGCTTGTCCTTTTTCATGATGTCATGGTGCGCGAAGCCCCATACGGAGTGTGGCAGTTGTGGAGAGAGCTTGCGAAACCAGAGCAAAGCTTTCTCTTCCCATTTGGTCATGGGCTTGGCGTATGGAGCGCTTGCGACCCAGCTCAGCATCAGTCCGCGTTCGTTCGCAAACTGTTTTTATCTAATCCGGACGAAACCAATCGCATTGTAGAACGCTACGCTCTCGCTGCCGCTGCTCTCGATTTATGGGAACAAGCGCCCCATACGCGCGAGGCTCACACAAAGGATTCTCTCACTTACCTTCAGGCGTTTTCCCCGCAAGTTGGAGAGCACTATGATGAAGCGCATTCAACACGAACCGCGTTTCTCGTCGGCAAATGGTGCAAACTGCGGGTCGATGTTCCCGGAACCGCACAGCAAGGGAATTTGGGCCTGCGCATCGATCCCGCCGATTGCATCGGAGTCATTAGCATTGCCTCGATCGCGATCCGCTCTCTTGTTAGTTCCGAGGTTCTCTGGCGCGCCAATACCGTGGCCGAGCTTTCCAAGCTCACGGTCGGCGGCACTGCGGTCACAATACCTCATAAAAGGGTTTTTCGTGTTTTTAGCTTCGGTGGCGATCCGCAAATACTACTTCCGGCATTCGGCGGACCGGAGTTTGACTCGCCCTTCTTCGTTGAAACTTGGATACGACTGGAAACTTCTTCGCAAAGCATTGCAGAATGCTTCGCGAATCTTAATTCGGACAGACGTCAGCTTAAGGACGAAAAGGAGCGCGTAGATGCGGAGTTCAACGCGCTAAGAGAAAGGGCGCAGGAACTCGATGTCGCAGCGGAGCGGAAATCCCGTGAGTTCGAAAGCGCAATGGGGCAGCACCGCGCGGAGGTTAGCGAATTGACCAGCGTCCTTGAAACCAGACAGAACCAACTAGACACAACTGCTGCACAACGAGCTGAACTCTCCAAGCAGTTGCTTGTGCTCGAGCAGGGAGTCACGCGCTTTCTTGAGGCCTTCCATGCCACACCGCAAAAGGTAAAAGGCGATAGCTCCCAAGTTAGAGGTCTCATTCGCTCACTGGAGCGTGACATTCGAAGGATACTAAAGCGTGACCTAAGATGGAAAGTCTTTATTAACCTGCAGCGACTGGCTGGGGGGTCTGAACCGGCCGATCGTTCCGCTCGCCCACGAACCGTCGCTGCAGAATTAAAACAACAGCTCGAGTCAATACACGCCAAGCTAAAATCAACTAAAACATCACAGGTCGATAGGATGGCTGCTCTCGCGGAACTACTCGCGCTTGGCCGCCGCACCCGGCAAGTTCTCGCGACATTTAAATCGCACGCCGCGCCTAATCAAAGCGAAACCTTCCTCTCTCAGGGGGCCGTTTCAGCCTCTCAAGTCGCTCCTCTCTTCGATGCGAACTGGTACGCTGAAAAAAACCCGGATGTGGCGGCATCGGGAATGCAACCGCTGGAGCATTTCCTCCGCCTTGGTGCCGCTGAGGGACGCGATCCTCATCCGCTCTTCAATACTCAATATTACCGCGCTCAACTTCGGAAGCCAGCCAGTCCCGGCCCTACCCTGGTCGAACATTACCTTACCCGAGGTGGACGTGAAGGGCTCTCTCCTCATCGGCTTTTCGATGCGCCCTTCTATATAAAAAATCATCCGGACTCTGTTGCCAACGGGATGACGCCGCTGGCGCACTATCTGAAAACCGGTTCCAAACGCGGTCATTGGCCAAATCCCTCCTTTGACCCAACGTTTTACCTCGCGCGGCATCAAGACGTCGCTCGCGCGAAGATGGAGCCGCTAACGCACTTTGCCCTCCATGGGCAGGCGGAAGGTCGCGAATGTGTCGAGCAGAAGGTCACATTTGAAAAATATCAACTGGATCGTGATATTCCGACCCAGCCGCTTGTTTCCGCTCCGGCGCTTGCTCCGCCGCGCGCGAAGGCTATTGCTTTCTATCTTCCACAATTCCACCCGATTCCGGAAAACGACCAGTGGTGGGGCGAAGGCTTTACCGAGTGGAAGCACGTGCGCGCGGGCCGGCCCAATTTCTCTTCCCATTATCAGCCGCATGTTCCCGGCGATCTCGGCTACTACGATCTGAGAGATACGGAGGTCCTGCAACGACAAGTCGAGCTAGCCCGCACCTATGGTATCCACGGCTTCTGTTTTTACTACTACTGGTTCGGGGGCCAGGTCCTACTCGATCTTCCAATCCGCATGATGCTTGAAACGGGAAAACCTAACTTCCCGTTTTGCCTCTGCTGGGCTAACGAGAACTGGACGAGGCGCTGGGATGGGCTTGAGGAAGACGTGCTAATCGCCCAACAACACTCGACCGAAGACGACATCAATTTCATTCGGAATATTGAACCCGCCCTGCTAGCTAAGAACTACATCCGCGTCGCGAATCGGCCGCTCTTGCTGGTTTACCGCCCCTCACTCTTTCCCTCTGCCCCGGAGACTACCGTCCGTTGGCGGGAGGACTTTCGTCGACGAGGCCACGGCGAACTATACCTGGTGATGGTGCGCAGTTTCCATGATCAAACGCCCCCGGAGGCGTATGGCTTCGACGCTGCCGTCCAATTTCCACCCCACTTTCCAGTTTCACCCGTGACCGACGCAATCGCGGAGAAAGATGACGCTTTTGTCGGAGCTGTTTGTGATTACTACGAAGTTCGGCAAAGGGCGGCAGAACAATTGGCGTGCAGTCCGGGAAATAGCGGCACCTATCCTGCAGTCATGCCTTCATGGGATAACACCGCGCGCCGACAATCCAACGCTTGGATTTATGTGAACTCATCGCCCGAAGCTTATTGTGAGTGGCTCTCTTTCGCCGTCGACCACCTTAAAAGCGCAAAGCTATACGACGAGCGACTCGTTTTTATTAATGCCTGGAACGAATGGAGCGAAGGGTGCCATCTTGAACCTGACACTAAATATGGCTACGCCTGGCTCAATGCTACCGCCTTCGCCCTCGGCCACGAGTTGCTCCCGCACAGCCTTCCTATTCACCCCGATCCGCCTTTGTTCCCACCAATATCTATTTCTACCCTTCCGCAAAAGGTAAAGCTCCACATCTCAGCTCTGTTTTTTCACCGCGAGGATTTGATGGAGCCGTTCCTGCGCTCGCTTGTTCCTCAAATGCGTCTTGCTGAAATCGATGGCGAAATTGAGTGCCAGCTCAGCCTCGTTTTCAACTACCATCCATCGGAAGCTGCGCGCAATCTGGTCAAACAGATTGCCGCGGAGGGGATCAGCGGTCGAGCGGATTCAATTCAAGTTATCGAGAATGGTTTCAATGTTGGGTTTGGCGCTGGCCACAATGCGGTCTTCGCCCACTCGCAATCGGATGTTTTTCTGATGGTAAACAGCGACGTGCGGGTATGCGACCCCGGTTGGTTGAAGCAACTAATTAAAGTGTTCCGGGATTCAGACAGCGCACTAGTCGGACTCACGCAGACAGCCTCTCGATTGCGCGAGGATGGTTGCGGTATTCCTATCGAGACTTGCGCAAATGAGTTCGACTTTGTTGATGGATCGGTCTTAGGTGTGCGCTCAAGCATTGCCCGCCGTTTCGGCCTGTTTTCCCCACGTTACGACTACTTTTATTTCGAAGATGCCGACCTTTGCCTTCGCTATCGACAAATCGGATTAGGAATTCGTCTCCTCGACGTGGCCTGCGAGCACGAGCGAAGCTCCAGCTCGCGGGTCCTTCCAGGCTTTGCGGTGGAAGGTGTGCTCAATCAGAACCGGGCTGAATTCTTTCGGAAGTGGGGCGGTTATCTTCGCACGCGTCAATTGTCCAATCGTCTCGCGGTGAAGTTTACTGACTACAGCCGTCTGCAGCAAAGCGCGGCTTTTCCGGCCCTTTTCGGACTCCTAAGTGATTACCCCACCGCGATCATCGATCTTTGGGGTGTTCATGAGCAACTAACGGAGCTGTTCAAACATCCGCAGATCCGTCTCATCCCAGCGTGGCAGGAGCTGCGCAAAAGTGATTATCTACGATACCACGAAGTCGGCAGTGAACGTGCTTCGTCCCTTCGTGTGCACGCGATCGCCCATCAGCTCGATTGCGAGGCCGATCTTACCGCCGCTCGCGCTCACCTGGAGTCACTGCTTGAGAATGAACAGGACCAAAGCTCGAGCCAACGCCAAGAGAAAGTATTGCTACACATCACTCGTCGCGCGCCCTTGTTTGATGGCAAAGAACCTGACATTGAAACATTTGGGCTCGTCGACGATCTGCTCCTTAAAAAACACTTCGACGTTCGTATTTCTACCAACTACGGCACATTTGAAACAAAGGCGCTCGCGGCAGATCGACCGGAGCAGCTAGAGCACGTCGCCTTGCGGTCCGGGCTGGAAATCCTTCAACAAATAGCTTCTGCGGACATTTTGATCAGCTCCGACAACTGGCTCGCGCAGTTAGCGCAGCTGCTGGAAAGGCGTGTTTTCCTTTGGCTCGGGGCAACATCTTTTCGCTCGGCGATAGTTAATTCGGAATCCTCCGGTTTTTTCCGTGACGACTCCTTATCCTGTCTGGCTTGCTTCCACCGAGTCGGTATCGATCATCAGAATTCCTGCCTCCGGGGCGATACTGCCTGCATGCGACCGGAATTAGTCAGCAACTTTTGCGATTCCTTCGGCGCTTTTGTTGCCAACAATCGCTCCATGGCAAAGGGAATTTTTGTCGGCACGCCGGAACAAAGGCCGCATCAATTCATTCCATCGGCTCAGCTCTCTCTCGAGCAGTGGCCCCGCACTACCGCGCATTCTATTTTAATCTTAACGCCTGTAAACCCGCGCGCGCGACCAGACCTGATCGAGCGGGCCAGGAGTCTAGCGCGCAAAGCGTCTGAAGGGATTCGACATTGTCGTATCGTCTACGATGACACAGGGGAAGCACCAGCGCGAGGTCTCCCGCATCCGGTGCGCCAGAAGGCCCTGGCGGATCTTCGTCAAAGAATGGTCGAGCAGCACCTGCGGGATGAGAAATGGATTTTTTGGATAGACGCTGACATTGTCGATTATCCTCCTTTCCTGATCGAAGAACTTATCAAACGTGCGGAAGGGGGCATTGCCGCTCCCCTGGTTCTGATGGAAGGAAACGTTAAGGATCCGCCGGGAAACCACGGTTTCGGTCCGGGACGATTCTATGATATCGCGGGCTTCGTGGAAGAGAAACGATGGGCGCGTTTCACTCCACCGTATTTCGATCAAAACGGCCCAGTCTATCGCTTGGATTCGGTCGGCAGTTGCTACCTGGTCAATGCCGATCTTTATCGAAACGGAGCTGCTCACATGATCGACCCCGCTTCTGAGCGATTCTTAAACAACGAGCAAAGCTGGTCAGTTGATCTGATCGCAAGGAATCAGCGCGGCCCGGCCACCGCATACACTGAGCATTACAGCGTCTGTCAGTTTGCCATTCGCCACGAATTGCCAGTGCGGGCGTTTTCCGACCTGATAGCTTACCACGCAATGACCTGAGCTATTCCCTAACGCTCGCCGCGCAGGCAGTCTGAATGAATCTACCTGAAACGCAAAATCACTCCGCGCCCCAATATGCTCCGGCCGGGCATTTCTATTCGCCCATTCCGAATAAAGAAGATATCGCCCGCGCCATCTCCACCAGCCGAGTGCCGGAAGAGACTTGTGGGATCGACTTTAGGGAACAGCAACAGCTCGCCTTGTTGGAACGTCTGGCCAGCCATTACCACGAAGTCCCATTTCCTGCCGATAAGACCGAAGAGTTCCGGTTTGCCTTCAATAACCCCTCATATTCCTGGAGCGACGCCATTATTCTCTTTTGTATGATTCGCGAGATGAAACCAAAGCGGATAGTGGAGATTGGATCGGGGTTTACATCCGCTCTCATGCTCGACACTAACGAACGCTATTTTAATAACGCGATCGATTGCACTTTTATCGAGCCTTACCCGGATGTCCTTTTGTCCTTGCTCCGACCAGGCGACACCCATCGGTGTACTTTTATCCGCCGCCAATTGCAGGATGTGGACAAATCACTGTTCGCCGGTCTCAGAGCAAATGATATTCTTTTCATTGATTCCAGTCATGTTATTAAGGCCGGGAGCGATTGTCAGGAAATCCTCTCATCCATTCTCCCTGCCTTACATCCCGGCACTCTTGTTCATTTTCATGACGTATTTCCCCAATTTGAGTACCCACCGGACTGGCTATGGGAAGGCCGTGGTTGGAATGAGCAGTACGGTCTGCGCGCATTTCTTCAATTCAACGTCGAGTTTCAAATTAAACTCTTTACCCCATTCATGATTTTAAAACATCGAGAGTGGTTTGAGCAGAACATTCCGAACTGCTTTCGCAATACGGGCGGCCATATCTGGATTGGGCGCGTTGATCGGCGATCGCTCGCGTGAGGTATGCTCGTTTGACTTTATACATGAAAACCTCCACGCCGCACTTACAGAAAAGTGGCGCTTCGAGCTTCCCTCATTTGGGATCGACGAGCAAACCGGTGCTTTTTATTCACATTCCTAAGACAGCTGGTAGCTCGCTCATTACTATTTTCCACAATCTCTTTGGCGATCGCCGCGTAGTTCGTCTGCGCGATCGGGACGAAATGGACCCACTTTGGATTCAAAAGTTCATTTCGGAGAACTACGGAAACTTCGATTGTCTAATCGGACACCTACCCATCCACGCTGTTTGGCATCAACTGCACCTGTTTCGACCATTCACGATTTTGCGCGACCCAGTGGATCGAATTCTTTCCCTGTTTCGGTTTATGAAACAGATGTCGAGCCAGGAGCTCGCACATTTGGCACTTACCTCGGGCTTCGACCTTGATGATTTTCTGGAGAGCCGCGTGCCGGGAAATTACGCTCAAACCCATAACATGATGTGTCGCATGTTATGCGGCGATTCGAGCCTCAGCGATCCACATACTCCAAGTTTCTGGGAGCCGGAGGATTCTCTCGCTTTGGTCGAGCGTTCCCTCATTAATCTGCGTGGAATGGATTTCGGCCTTGTCGACGATATACCATCGACTCTGGCTCTGCTGCAACATTCGCACGGGATCAGGTTCCCTCTCCAGGAGCAGTTCATCAATGCCAGCAGTGCTTTGGCGGGAGAGATAGACTTTCGTAGTATTCACAAAATCGTTGAACGAAACACAGCGGATATTACATTTTACCGCGAGGCGCGCCGAATCTTTCAGTCTCGAATAGAGGAACTCGCTGCTACCCAGGCGAACGGGGATGACGCGGTAGGATCGCCGCGCTGCTTGCAGATTGAGCCGGGAGTTGAAGTAAGGGCCGAAGATATTCCGTCGCGACAGGGTTTTTATCCAAGCGAGCCAAGCGGACTTTCCTGGTTAGCTCCCAATCAGACCGGATTGATTGCTTTCGAAACGAAATTCAAGAGTCTAAGGCTGCACTTGGACTTGTACCGTGTGAGTGAGCAATACCCAGTCGAGAAAATCATCCTGGCCATAAATCGCACGCGCATCACACATGAAACGAGCCGGATCTGCGGGCAGCTTACTGCTCTGGATACCGAGTGTTTTCACCTTAACAAACATTTGAATATTTTGAGCATAAGTGCGCCTTACTCAGTGCCCGCGCCGTTTCTTTATCCCTCCATCGGCGATCCGCGCAGCTTGTCCGTCGCAATTATCAAAGTACTCTTTCTTAAACCCTCTCCGTTCGCGAGAGCAATTACTTAAGCGCCCGGCCTGCTACGAACAAATAACTTTTCACCTTTACGTGGCCCGCACATACCATTTTCGACGAATCGGCTGTGATTATGGCACGATTGAATTCTAGAGAATGGAACCAGTCTTTAGGAATTCAGGTTACTGCTACTGCTGCGACTCCAGTGTTGAATTCATTGCGTTTGGACCGTGGTGGCGAGACGATTATCGGTGCGGCAACTGCGACTCGATCCCGCGGGAGCGAGCTCTGATGTATTGTATCGATCGGTATTTTCCTGGCTGGCGCGAACTATCGATCCATGAATCCTCCCCAGTCAGGCGGGGTGCGAGCGAACGCTTGCGCCGCGAAGCACCTGACTATGTGGCATCCCAATACTACCCGAATAAAGCCCTCGGCGCGGTGATTAACGGCTTTCGCAACGAAAATCTGGAAGCACTAACGTTTCCTGATGCAAGCTTTGATTTACATATCAGCCAGGATGTTTTTGAACATATTTTCAACCCAGCGTTCGCTTTCCGAGAAGTGGCGCGGACCCTGCGGCCGAATGGTGCGCATATCTTTACCACGCCCTTGGTTCGAGAACATTTACCGACTGAGTTTCGCGCATGTCGGGATGCGCAGGGCACGGTTCTCCACTTAAAAACTCCTCCTGAGTATCACGCCAACCCCGCCTCCGAGGACGGCTCGCTGGTCACTGTTCATTGGGGTTATGATATCACGGGCTATATTTTTGAAGTCAGCGGCCTGTTTACTGAAACCATTCTAATCGACGCCTTGGACTTCGGAATTCGGGCGAAATACATCGAGGTTTTCATCTCACGCAAGTCTACGGCTGGCCCGGCCGCTCAACACTTGGCCACAGGCATAGATCAGTCGGGATCAGTGTGCCAGCTACAACGCCCTAGTGTTAGGCCCACTTAGTAATTGACCGACATGAGACGTTTCGCCACACCATATCACGGCGAAAAGTCTTGCCGATCGCTCGATTATCAAGAGGTCGCATATCGTCACTGTTTGGAGATCGTTCATAGTGGCGCACTCACAAAGATATTCGGGCTTAAACCGCTCGCGTCTGCACAAACAGCCGCTATTCTTCCCCGTGATGATTTTCACGTTAAGATATCGAATTTTCTCCTCTCCCTGAGAGCATCTTCCGAATCAATGAAGCCCTTCCCCGTCGCACGGCAACATTCGCCAAAATACCGTCTCATCGGTCGGTTGAAACCGCGCCTTCATTCGCCAAAGAGCGAAATGTAACCGAATCAGAGAACAACCAAGTTGTCGCGATTCAGGCGGACTTGGAAGCGGTCGAGCGAGAGATGTGGGAGAATAAAGCCCGGCGGGCCGACCTCACGGCGCGCCTGCAGGAACGTGACCGATGGATACAGGAGATTCGCAGCTTTCCGGTGTGGATTTAGTACGACCCCTTTGGAAACTGCAGCGGCATTTTTCGGGAAGGAAAACTGAGGGAAGGTCGGGTCAGGACCTTACACAGTTAGTATTCGCTATCGATCCACCGGATGCTTCAGCTAATTCATCGACTACGGTTACAATCAAAGGCCGGTGTTTCGCGTACGGCGGGCCTGAGATTGTCGGCGTAAGAGCGAAAGTTGGACGCAAATCCTACTTCGCAAGGTACGGTTTAACGCGGGAAGAGATGAAGCACGGTGGAGAATACCCGGGCGCATTCCATGCCGGTTTCTCCGTGACAATTCCGTCTAGCCTGGATGGTCCACTGCGGCTGGAGGCGATCTCGCAAGGTGGTTGCGGCAATGTTTTTGCGAGCCTGTGCTCCGGTCGCAAGCCAAACTAAGCGCTTGTGGTTCCGATGCCACGAATAGGAAGGAGGACAAGGCGCGGCCGTCTTCTCCCGGCGAAACCAAAAACGAACCGATATTATATCCGCAAATTTAGATGCCTGAACTCGCTGCGGTAGTTGCTCCTTTGCTGCTCGCGGGCCATCACCAACGCGTTGTCCCAGGAACTGCGCGCTTCAGCGTGATCACGCCGATGTTTGATGCAAGAGCTCGTTGGATTGCCGAAGCCGCTACCAGCCTAGCTAATCAGACATTTCCGGATTGGGAATGGATTCTGGTGGAGAACAGCCGCGAACCCGGCGGAGAATGGCGTTAGTGCGAGGATTGAACAAGTGTTTCGCGGTGAGAGCAACTACATTTTCGATGGCTTAGTAGCTGGTGATGTTCGAGCTAGGGCGGACAGGAAAGTTGCTCACGGCTTCGGTGCGGATATACAACACGAGCGGCTCCTGCTCTAGATAGATGAACAGACCTGTTTTCATTGTCGGCTCGCCCCGTTCGGGAACGAGTATTCTCACTTGGTGTCTTGGCCAGCATTCAAACATTCTCGGCCAGGAAGAGTCCGACTGACTCGGCCGCTTCAGCGTCGACGTTGAGGCAGCTTACCAGCGAGGAACACAGCGAGGCGAACGGTCGCAACTCAGTGCGCTCGGGGTGCAACGGGATCTCTTCTTCGCAGGCTTCGGTGATGTTATCAATAAGCTCATCCTGTCTCACCGGCATGAGCTAACAAGGATCGCGTGCGAGCAGGCGTTGGCGACTCATGATCGTTCACAGATATTGCCACAGTTTCAAATAGCGCGCTCCGATCATGATCCCAAGGGTCGCTGGGTTGATGGCACGCCGGAATACTCCTTGTACATTTACGGTTTACGTAAACTTTTTCCCGAAGCTGTTTTTATTCACCTGGTTCGAGGCGTGACAGAAGTGGTGCGTTCTATTTTTCATTTCGGGCGGGTGGCCCAAACCGCTTTGGCGCAAAATGAGCAACAAGGATATGAGTACTGGCTGCGAACCGTGCGGGCGTGTTTACAAGCCGAGCAGGCTTATGGATCGAGCGTCGTTTACCGGGTGTTGCACTCTGATCTTGTCGCACATTCGGAACACACAATACGCTCGATCCTGACGTTCCTTGGCGAGCCTTACGAAATTGCCTGCCTCGAACCGCTCCAGCAGCGGATCAACAGCTCGCAGGTGCCCGAGCAATTTGAATTGTGCGATACCGCGACAGACCAGAACGTGATTGAGGCAGCACACGCTATTGAGCGCGAATTAATTGATAGAACGATGCCGATCGCACCTTCGGCGGGAGCAGCGGCTGAACTCGAAGCAGAGTTTCAGAAACAGGTGCATCATGTTCAAAATGTCCATCGCTACCATGCTCAAGCGCTGCATCGCATTGCAAAGCTGGAGGAAGAGGTAAGCAGATCAGTGTCTCAATCTCGGCACCAGGCGTCCTTTTGGCGGAGATGGCGCGGCTGCAAACAGCGCTAAACCTCTCGCATCTGCGCAAACGATCGCTATTCTGCTTCTGCTGATGTTGAAGTCACGATACGGTTCCGATCTCTCGGTATTTTTTCCCAAGGCACCCACCTATCGAGTTACCATGTCCTCTCAATGAACCAACTCGCAGCTGCGCACCGACACCACCCCGCTACTTACGAGAAGGAGCAAGCAATCTGGACGTGGCTGGAAGTGTCGCAGGCTGAAGCTCGCACCTATTCATCAGCTCCGGCGGGGGCCTGGTCGTTGCGCTCGCAACGATGGGAACGGTTAACCCTCCGGGTCCCGCTTATCACTGATGAGAAGACGCTGAACTGGCGAATCGATGCCGGCGATCAACTTGCGATGATTGATGTAGCTGCCGTGTCCATTCGATCCGGCGAAACAAAGGAAATCTTGTGGCGACGGAAAACTGCCGCTGATCTGTCCGATTGCCGTGCCGTTGGCACTTCCGCGGCTCTACCTCATTCGAGGCTGCTTCGAATCGTTAGCGTGGGTAATAACGTGCATATAGGCGTTCCGTTGCCGGTTCAGCTTGTGCGGGATGCACCCCTGTTTTTTGAAGCCTGGGTTCGCATTGACTTTTCACGTGAGAAACTCGCGCATTGTCTTGGCCACCTCGGATGTGACCACAGCAGGCTCGAAAATGACCTTCAGAAGCTCAAGCAAGAGCAGGCGCGATTGCACAGAGAAGTACGTGCGGCTTCGCGCTCATTGGAAGCAGCACATACTCAAAACGAAAACAATCGGGCTGAACTTATCGCGGTGCGCGCCAAACTGGGCTGCGTCGAGCGAGAGATGTGGGAGAACAAGGTCCGTCGCGCCGACCTGACAGCGCGGCTTCTCGAACGAGACCAATGGATCTCGGAGATCCGAAAATCGCCGTTGTGGAGGATGTTGAAGCCACTGTGGAAGCTGCAGCGGCACATGCCGTCGCGGCGAAAAGAGAGCGGCGCGCAGCGCAGGGCAGGACAAGTCGTGTTCGCGGTGGATGCGCTCGATACCGCGAGCACGTCTTCGAAGGTGATAACCATGAGCGGCTGGTGTTTCTCGCAGGGGGGATCGGAAGTCGTCGGGATTCGAGCAAAGGTCGACGGCAGATCTTATCTCGCCACTTATGGACTGCAGCGCGATGAAATCGAATGCTTTACTCCTGAGTATCCTGGGGCATTGCACAGCGGCTTTTGCGTGACTTTCCCGAGGCCTGATACCGGCGCATCAGTTTTTCTCGAAGCCATCGCCCAAGGAGGCTCATGGCAGAGCTTCTTCAAGTATTCGTTCGCCAGCGACATCCCTGCATTGACGCATCAGATGAGCCTCCTTTCCGCCCCGCCGCAGACCAATGTTAGGAAAGAGGAAGAGGTAGCTGTATATCCTTCGATTCGAGCTGATGAAGTTCCATCTCTTCTCGAGCCGCTCATTGCGCAACATAGGAGGCAAATACTTACCGCGGCGCCGTCGCTCAGTATCATTACTGCGGCGGCAGGTCTTGCTGCGCGCCACATGGCGGAAGCAGCCACTGGCTTGTTGAAACAAACTTATCCTGATTGGGAGTGGTGCCTTATCATCCCACCTTCTACAGAGCCTGCCGTTGAGCACATGCTGGAGCGTCTTACGGGAATGCACGGCCGTATTCGGTTGATGCGCGCGCGGACATCTTCTGCGAGCGAGGCGCTAAACTGCGGTCTCGACGCGGTAAAGAGTGAAACGGTTTGCTTTCTACCCGCACAAGATGTGCTGCATCGCGAAGCGCTCGGCGCGATCGCGGCGGCGCTGGATGACCGGTTCGACGTAGTCTACTGCGACCAAGATAAATTCGATGAAGAGATAGGCCAACGCCTCGAATCGTTTTTTAAACCGGACTGGTCACCCGAGTATTTCCGCAGCACGATGTATGTGGGTCCTTTCTTCGCCATGCGGCGCCAGTTGGCGGGCGATGTCAGGTTTAGACCGGAGTATGACGGCGTCCATGAGTTCGAGTTTATGCTGCGCGCGAGCGAGAGAGGAGCACGCATTGGGCATGTTGCGCAGGTCCTTTACCACTCCCGCAAAACGGCAGGGCAAATACGCACTGCGACGAAGAGCGCGTCGCGGACGACATTGCTGCAGCAGGAAGCCGTCAACGCGCAATTACGGCGCTTTGACCTGCACGGGCGCGCCGAGACAACTTTAATGCCGCACCGTCTTCGAATCGTGCCGGAACAGCATGCCAGCTATCCACGAGTGAGTGTAATCATTCCCACGAAAGACTCGCCGGAGTTACTATCACCCTGCTTGAAATCTCTCTACCGGCACACCAGCTATCCGAATTTCGAGACTATCCTTATCGATAATGACACGGGTAATCCTCAAGCGCTTGCGATCATGCGCGCACATCCAGTCACGCGCCTATACCTGCCTAACCCATTTAACTTTTCTCGCGCCAACAATCTTGCAGCCAATCACGCCACGGGCGAGTACCTGGTTTTTCTTAATAATGACACCGAGATCATCGCCGCGCGATGGCTTGAACAGTTGCTTTTCTATGCTGAACAATCCGACGTTGGTGCCGTAGGAGCACTCCTGCTGCACCATAATGGCGCGGTGCAGCATGCTGGTGTTGTCCTTGGAGTGCGTGGCACAGCCGATCACGCGATGCGTGGTTTTTCAGCCAAAGCAGACGGGTACGTCGGTAGCCTATCGTGCGCGCGAGAAGTCTCGGCTGTGACTGCTGCATGCATGATGGTGCGCAAATCACTCTTCCAGGAGGTGGGGAAATTTAATGAGCATTTCTTTACCATCTATCAAGACCTGGACCTCTGCCTGCGCCTGCGACAGCGCGGTCTGCGGATCATTTGGACGCCGCAGGCTTCGCTTTTGCATCATGAATCGATTTCGCGACAGAAATACTACGATACGGTCGATCGTTACCTACTCCTCGATTGCTGGCAGGACGTGATTGAACGAGGAGATCCTTACTACAACGCCAACCTGAACCTCGAGCGCGCGGACTACAGTTATAGATGAAGATATTGTTCATCGTTCCCTCCGTTGGTTCAATCGCTGATTCTATCGCTAGTTTGGCAGACGAGCTCCGCGAGCTGGGGCATTCTGCGGTTAAGGCGGAGGTAAAAGCCTCCAGCGGGGAGATGCTGTCAGAAATGACACAGGAGCAGGATATTGTCCACGTATGGACTCCCGTAGCAAAGCCGCCTGTTACTTGTGGTCAGCTTGTCGTGCATCTGTCGCAAAAGCTGGTAGATAACTCACATGAGCTTCTCGAACACGCTGACGCTTTCACCAGCGCGATTGCATTAGCGCAAGCTCGCCCGAGTCTGCTTTTGTGGTTGGGAGCGGACACCAAACTTTTCTATCCAAGAAAACGCAATACCGAGCTGCTCGCACAGCTGAAGATTCCCGTAAATAGCACTGTCCTGGGCTACGCTGGCGATGTTGATGAGGCCAATGCGCGCGCTGTCCGCAGTCTTTACCTCGCCGTCGCGATGCTCAACCGTGAAGGAGTTCCCACCACGCTCGTGCGCACCGGCAAAGACAATTGCTTATTTCTAGGCAATGACGAGCAATGGGCCCGCAAGTACTCAGTCGAACTCGGTGCTCTTTCAGAGATTGAAGTACCGCGCGCGCTGAGTCTTGCCCATGTTCTTGTTCAACCTGAAGCAGAAGAGTTGTCAGACGAGCGCAGCGTCAAACTAGCGCAACTTTTTGCCGTCGCCCGGCCAGTTATCGTGTCGCGTAAGCTTGGCTGGTGCCAGCTCGAAGATGGGATTCATGCGCTGGTTCTACCCAGAGTAGAAGCGGTCGCGATCCTAAAAGCAGTGCGATATCTGCGGGAAAACGAGCAGGCTCGACAACAACTGGGCGATGGGGCGCACGCTTTCTACAGGCAATACCTGGATAGCAAAGCGAGCGCGCGGCGCTTGGATGCTTTTTATCGCTCTCTCAAAGGAGATCAATTTCAAGCCATGGCACCCACCGGCCTGCCTAGCCCAACGCCGGCCAATAAGGACTTTACTATAGATAAGAGCGAGCCTACTCCAGCGGCGGCTCGACTGGCTCTTCGTCGCGCGGAGTAAGCTGGTTGCGGGTAATCATCCGCGAACACGTATTCCAGCGGAGTAAAGCGTCGTCATTACCCGCTGGCCGCACTGCTTCCGCTTTTTCGAACCAATGCATCGCCTCGCGAAATCCCTCATAAGCAAGGTGAACACAACCAGGCGTACCGCGGGCAAGTTGTGCCTTGGCCCGGCGCTCAGCCAGTATTCCACTGTAATAGGCGCGCTCGTACTCGCCTTCGAGTCGGCCAAGTAGTTCTTTCGCCCGCGTGTTGCTCACCCCATAGCCTTTACTGAAGCGATCAGTCATTGCCAGCAGGAGCGTGATGAGCGCATCCTGGTTCTCCGGCTCGACTGCGAGCACATCGAGACAAATGCTTTCGGCTTCTGCCGGCTCGTTAAGCAGTCGGTAGCGCGCCGCCTTCTCCAGCGCTCCCGGAATCGCTTCGGTCGAAAGTCGCTTTAGTTCAGCCATGCTGCCTTTCGTTTTTGCGGCGCGCCCGCTTCCATAACCATCCTAACGGATCGTAGTACTCGTCCACCACGCGTTCCTTCAATGGGATAATACCGTTGTCGGTAATCTCAATATTCTCCGGGCAGACTTTGGTGCAACACTTCGTGATGTTGCAGTAGCCGATGCCATGAGCTTCACGTAATTCGGCGACGCGATCTTCCGTGTCGAGCGGATGCATTTCGAGCGCGGCTGCGTAAATGAGGAAGCGCGGGCCGATGAAACGGTCGTGCAGGTGGTGATCGCGCAGGACGTGGCAGACATCCTGGCAGAGAAAACACTCGATGCATTTGCGGAACTCCTGCACGCGATCGATGTCATCCTGCTGCATGCGCCAGGTGCCGTCCGGTGCGTCCGGCGGTCGCGGCTTAAACCTCTTGATGCGCTTCTTCACCTGGAAATTCCATGACACGTCCGCGATCAAATCTTTGATGACGGGAAAAGCTTTCATTGGTTCAATTGTGACCGGCTTCTCCGTGGGCAGGTCACTTAGCCGCGCCATGCACATTAACTTCGGCATGCCGTTAATCTCAGCCGAGCACGAGCCGCACTTCCCCGCTTTGCAATTCCATCGGCAGGCCAGGTCCGGCGCCTGCGTGCGCTGAATGTCGTGCACCGCATCGAGCACGACCATGCCTTCGGAACATTCAGTGGTGTAGTCGTGAAATGCGCCGCCGCTCGCGTCGCCGCGCCAGATTTTGAACTGAACCGTCTGCGCGGCGCTCATCCCATTTCCTCAATGACTGCCTTCAACTCTTCCGGCATCGGCGGAATGGGATCCAGCCGCACTTGTATCGCGCCATCGTCACCGCGCCAGATGATGGTGTTCACGGTGCTGAACTTCGCATCTTTCTCCGGGTAATCTTCGCGAAATTGGGCGCCGCGGCTTTCTTTGCGCTCGAGCGCGGCGCGCGTGATCGCCTCAGAAACGGTGAGCAGGTTTTGCAGATCGAGCGCAGTATGCCAGCCCGGATTGAACTCGCGATTTCCGTTCACAGCAACATGGCTGGCGCGGTGCCACAGCTCGTTGAGTCTCTCGAGCTGTGCTCGCATTTCCGCTTCGTTTCGCACAATGCCGACGTTATCCTGCATCGTTTCCTGCAAGTCGTGCTGAACGATGTAGGCATTTTCTCCGCTCCTTCGCTCAAATGGTTCCAGCGCCGTGCGCGCCGCCTCCTCGATCTGTTGCTCGTTAGCTACACCGTGGCTGTGTTCTTTGGCAAACCTTGCCGCGAATTCTCCCGCCCGTTTCCCAAACACGAGCAAATCAGAAAGCGAGTTACCCCCCAGCCTGTTCGCGCCATTGATCCCGGCCGCGCATTCCCCGCAGGCGAACAGCCCCGGCACGCGCGACATCTGTGTATCGGAATCCACCCGAATGCCGCCCATGACATAATGCGTCGTCGGCCCGACCTCCATCGGCTGCTGCGTAATGTCGATATCGGCCAGCTGTTTGAATTGATGATACATGCTCGGCAGTTTGCGTTTGATGTGCTCCTCGCCGTTCGACAGTTTCTGTTTGATCCAGGCGATGTCGAGAAATACGCCCCCGTGCGGACTCCCCCGCCCCGCCTTGATTTCTCGCACGATGCAGCGCGCCACGTGATCGCGCGTGAGTAACTCCGGCGGGCGGCGCGCGTTCTTGTCGCCCTGACAATAACGCCAGCCTTCCTCTTCGTTGTCGGCGGTTTGGGCGCGGTAGTTCTCCGGTATGTCGTCGAACATAAAGCGGCGGCCTTCATTGTTGGTGAGGATCCCGCCTTCGCCGCGCACACCTTCGGTCACGAGAATGCCGCGCACGCTTGGCGGCCAGACCATCCCCGTTGGATGAAATTGCACGAACTCCATGTCGATGAGTTCCGCACCCGCGCGATAGGCCAGCGCATGACCGTCGCCAGTATATTCCCAACTGTTGCTCGTGATTTTGTAGGCGCGCCCAATTCCGCCAGTGGCGAGCACGACTGCTTTGGCGCGGAAAATTCTAAACCGCCCGCGCTCGCGATCGTAGCCGAAGGCGCCGACGACGCGTTCGCCATCTTTGAGCAAGGCCAGAACCGTGTGCTCCATGTGCACGTCGATGCCTTGATGAACGCCGTGATCCTGCAAGGTCCGGATCATTTCCAGGCCGGTGCGATCGCCGACATGGGCGAGGCGCGCATAACGGTGACCGCCGAAGTTTCGTTGCAAAATGCGGCCATCCTTCGTGCGGTCGAACACTGCGCCCCACGCTTCCAGCTCGCGCACGCGGGCGGGTGCCTCGCGCGCGTGGAGTTCCGCCATGCGCCAATCATTAATGTATTGGCCGCCGCGCATGGTATCGGCGAAATGGACGCGCCAGTTGTCGCGATCATCGACATTGGCGAGCGCGGCCGCGATTCCGCCCTCGGCCATGACCGTATGCGCTTTTCCAAGGAGCGATTTGCAGACGAGCCCGACCGAAACTCCCGCAGCTGAGGCTTCAATGGCCGCGCGCAATCCCGCGCCGCCAGCGCCGATGACCAAGACGTCGTGCTGGAAAGTTTCGTATTCGGCCATGCGGTTTGCGGAGCTAAGACACCTAATCGCAATTCTGAATCGCTCAAGTGCAGCCGATCCACACGGGTATGCCGGACGGACGCTGTCGACGGCAGCTCTATGTCTTCAAACCTTCGTAGGTCTCGCGCACGATCTGATCCACCACCGCCTTGATGTCGTTAGATTCTTCGTAGACGCGCAACTGCCGATCGGCGCCGGTGCCTTCGCTGATGATCATTTCGATGTGCGCAAGCTCGCGCTGGCTGCCTAGTTCCTCTACTTCCGGCGCGATGAATTGCATCATCTCCTGAAGTAGTTCGCGCTCGTCGATCTCGCATTTACGGCCGAAGTCAATCAGTTTCCCGTCAATACCATAACGCGAGGCGCGCCAGCGGTTCTCGTCGAGCAAACGCCGCGGGTATATGCGGAAACTGGTGTTTTGACGTCGCAGTTTGTGCAGCTTAAACACGATCGCCTGCATCACCGCGGCCAGGGCGATGGTGTCGTCCACGCGCGATTGTGCGTCACATATGCGGAACTCGAGCGTGTTAAAAAAAGGATGCAGCCGAATGTCCCACCAGATCTTCTTCGCGTTATCGATGCAGCCTGTGGCCACGAGTAGTTCGATGTATTCTTCGTATTCGGAGAGACCTTGGAACACATCGGGAATTCCGGTGCGGGGAAAGCGCTCAAAGATCATCTGCCGGTACGCTTTCAAGCCGGTGTTTCGTCCGCGCCAGAAAGGTGAGTTCACCGACAAGGCGTGGATGTGCGGGAGAAAATAGCGCGCCTGATTCATCAGATCGATGCCGTCCTCGCGATCGGGAATTCCCACATGAACATGCAAACCAAAGGTCAAATTGGCGCGGGCGACCTGCTGCATGTCCTCCACGATGGTGGCGTAGCGCTCATTCTTCGTGATCGATTGATCGGTCCAATGTGAAAAGGGATGGGTGCCGGCCGAAGCCATCTTCGATCCGGCCCGTGCGGCCAGCTCGGCCAGATCGGTGCGTAACTGGATGACCTGCTCGCGCGCCTGCCCAATGTCGCGGCAGATTTCCGTGCCGAGCTCCACCACCGATTGATGCAACTCCGGCTTGACCTGCTTGTCATGTCTCCTCTTGCCGTCCTCGAGAATTTGCTGGACCTGCGGGCGCAACTCCCGCGTTTCCGGATCGATGATCTGGAATTCCTCCTCGATGCCGAGAGTGAAATGTTCTTCTTTCATCGAGCTCGCCTGACACGTTCTTCCACTTCAGCGCAGGCGAACAGCGCCTTTTCTCGTGATCAATAGCAAGCCGAATTAAATAAGTGCGCCGCCGCAGCTTGAGCCCGCGCCGGCGGTGCAGCCGAAGCAGTGATCGCCTGTCAGTATCTCACGATTCTCGACAGCGGCCGGATCAACTTCCCACAAGTGCAGTGGTCCATTTCCGTTGAGCCAGTTTAACTTCAGCATCTGATTGAAGTCGCAATCAAATACTTCGCCGGTCCAGCTCACGTTGATGGTGTTGCGACACATCAGACCGTTCACAGTTGAAGCGTTGAAGTTCTCGATGAGCAGCTGCATGTATTCATCCAGCTTGTTATTGTGGCGCAAGTAGGAAGCGAAACGCGCGATCGGCAGGTTGGTGATGGTGTAGAGATTGTTAAATTCGATGCCAAAGTGCGAGCGCAGCTCCTGCTTGTAGTCAGCTTCAAGTTCCGCTTGTGGACCGGGCAGAAACGCGCCGTTCGGGTTGTAAACAAGGTTGAGCGGTAAGTTCCGCTGCTTGCCGTAACCAAGTGAGTTCAATAACTGGAGCGCTTTGATGCTGCCATCAAAGACACCCTCGCCGCGTTGCGCATTGACGTTCTCGGGGGAATAGCACGGCATGGAGGCGATGATTTCGACCTCATGTCTGGCGAGGAATTCCGCCAGGCCATGATGACCAGGCTCGAGTAGAATAGTGAGATTGCATCGGTCGATCACGTGTCGCGCGGGCCTGAGTGCTTTCACCTTTTCGATGAAGTAGCGAAAATCCGGGACCATCTCCGGGGCGCCGCCGGTGAGGTCGACTGTCGGTATATCAGTCCCAGCCAGCCATTGGACGATGCGATCAATCGTCTGGCGCGTCATGATTTCCTTCCGCTTCGGGCCCGCGTTCACATGGCAATGGACGCAGGTGAGATTACAAAGCTTGCCCACATTAATTTGCAACACTTCGGCGCCCGTATGCCGCAACGGCAATTGATAAGCCCGCAGTTTCTCGGCGAAGCGATTCATGTCGCCAGGTGGAGGAACAACCAGTAAGCCGCGCTGGCGAGAAGCGCAGCGCACGGCAGCGTGACCAGCCACGAGAGCACAATCGCGCCTATCACGCGCGGGTTCGCCCGGCCCGTGAGAAGCCCGATGCCGAAGAGCGATCCGACCGACACGTGCGTGGTGGAGACGGGAAGTCCGTAGACGCTGGCGGCGACAACCAGCAGCGCGGTCGATAAATTTGCGCTGAAGCCGTGACCATGATTCATCGCCGTTATTTTTCTGCTCATTGTTTCCGCGATGCGGCGCGCATTGAGCAGTCCGCCGATGGCCATGACAAGAGCGACTGTGATAAAACCGACGCGAATATCGAGCACTTTCCACAGCAGCAGTAGCGCAACAATCTTCGGCGTGTCATTGAGGCCGCGAGCGAAGCTGATTGTGCCGGCACTGAGAAAATGCGCGGCGTCCACGACCTGCTGCGAAGTGAAAGCGAGAACGTTGCCGCGGTAACGTTCGCGACAATTCTCCAGCTCATCGATTGTCAGGCTCGCGGCCGGCGCGATGGCGCGGAGCGCAATGACCGAGCTGGGCTGCGGCATGGCGATGATGCGTTCTTCTTCGCCGAGACAAATACACCACTCCTTCCGCAGCCCCAGCGCAAGTCGCGCCGAGTGAAACGCCAGGTAAAGCGTGCCGCCCAGGGCAATGGCCAGGAGCGGGCTGAAGAGCAGGGGCACGACAAAACCTTTCCCCAAAGCGCTGAAGTTCACGGCCGGTCCGATCAATCCGCCACCAACGATCGCGCCGGTCAACGCATGAGTGGTGGAAATCGGAAAGCCGCTCAGCGTTGCCAAAATGATGGTGAGACCCGCGCCAATGGCAACGGCGAGGACAAAATATTCCGATCCGGCTAAATGATCGGGCACGATGCCTTTGGCGCTGAATTTTTTGAGCAAGGATTGCGCGAGAAAAATCGCGGAGATCGACCCGGCAAAAGTGGTGACGGTCGCCCAAGCGATCGCCGTTTTGTAACTGCACGTCCTGCTTCCGAAGAGTGACGCGACGCCTTTGAAGTTGTCATTCGCGCCGTTGCCATAAGCGAGAAAACAGGTGGCGAGAAAGAGCGCGGCGAAAATCATGTGGCTCGAGCCTCGTGGAGACCGGCGCACCATTGCTCAATCTTCTGCTGAATCGCGTCTCCCGCTTCGCAGATAAAGAGAACGCGCTCCTTCATCACGCCTCAGCAGCAGCCGCCGCCGCAGCAACTGCTCGCTTCCATCGTGACGTTGTTTCCTTCGAACGGCGATTCTTGTTTGCCTTTGAATGCTTCCACCGTGATGGAGCGAAACTCGATCCCCTCCACCGTTTGCCACGGCGTCTCGTCGCGCTTCAGAATCTGGACGCCGTAGAAGCCCGCGTCGCTGAAGCCGCGCAGAAAGCCTTTCTCCGTCAGCGCGCCGGAAATGCAGCCGCTCCACAACTCGGGATCATTTTGCATCGCCGCCGGCACTTCTTCGTCCGCGACGATGTCGGAGATAACGGCGCGCCCGCCTTTGCGGAGGACGCGGAATATTTCCTCGAAGAGTTGCCGTTTCGCTTTTGGCTCAACCAGATTCAGCACGCAATTGGAGACGACCACGTCCACCGAATCGCTCGCGACCAGCGGATGTTTCACGCGCAATTCCTGCGCCAGCTCGTCCGCGGCCCCGTCCGTGACCGGCTGCGCGTGGAGTTCGAGTTTCTCCAAATCGAGCGCGAGATCCTGGATCCGACCTTTGCGAAACTCGACGTTGGCAAAACCGAGCCGCTCGGCCACAATCGGCGCGTTCCGTCGCGCCACTTCAAGCATCTCATCCGTCATGTCCACTCCGAGGACTTTCCCCTTCGGCCCCACGATTTGCGCGGCAATGAAACAGATTTTTCCCGTGCCGCTGCCGAGGTCGAGCACCGTCTCGCCTTCCCGCAGATATTTGCTCGGATCGCCGCAGCCGTAATCGCGCTCGATCACCTCCTGGGGAATCACCTTAAGCAGGTCGCCATTGTACTCGACCGGACAGCAAAGTTTCGCTTCGGGCGCTTTCGCGCCCGCGGAGTAACGTTCACGGATAGCAGCTTCGGTGTTCAGGCTGGGCATAGCAGAAATACGCATGAGCGCTCTAGCCGGATGCGTCGCAACGGTAAACCTGATTCGCGACTCAAATCGCAAGCGATCTCGCAATAGCTCATTCTGAGCGCAGCGAAGAATCTCTCGATTCACCCGATGGCATCTTCGTTCGCGGCGCTCGGGATGACACTTGCTTTGTTGAGCAATCATGAAATGGCGAGATTCTGTAATACCGGCGCGCTGATACTGACCTGATATTTTCGCAGAAGCTGGAGTACAATCCCTCTCATTTACATGAAGCTCATTTTCTCCGCAGGCGTCGCCGCCGCAGTGGCGGTGAGCTTTTTCGTGCTCGAGCGATGCTTCCCGTTGCGCAGGGAAACGCGATCGTTCGTCGCGCGATTAATCGTCAATGTTGTCATTTCGATTGCGACTTTCGCGGTCGCGATCACCCTGGTGCAAGCGGTGGTGCAGTCGGTCTTGCGCTGGTCAACGCAAAAGCCACTCGGCCTCGTGCATCTCATCGCCATGCCGCGCCTCGTCCAGTTTATCGTGAGCTTTCTCCTCATGGATCTCATCTTCTATTACTGGCATCTGGCCAACCATCGCGTGCCATTTCTCTGGCGTTTTCATAACGTCCATCACATCGATCCCGACCTCGATGTCACCACCGCATTTCGCTTTCACTTTGGCGAAATCGCGCTCTCGGCCGCGGTCGGCGTCGTGCAGGTGAGCATCATCGGAATTTCCGCCTGGGCATTCGCCGTTTACCAGCTCGTCTTTCAGGCCGAAGTCCTTTTCCATCACAGCAACTGGCGGCTGCCGATCGCGCTCGAGCGCGCGCTGAGCAAAGTTATCGTCACGCCGCGTATGCACGGCATTCATCATTCAGAGGTGCGACGGGAGAATAATTCAAACTTCGGAACCATTTTCAGCTTTTGGGATCGGCTGCACCGCACGCTCGGGCTCAACGTGCCTCAGTCGCAAATTGTCGTCGGCATCCCCGCCTATTCGCAGCCGGAGGATAATCGCATCCCTAACGCGCTGCTCATGCCGTTTCGCAAACAGCGCGACTACTGGCGCCGGCCCGATGGCAGCGTGGTTCACCGCGAAGAAACTCTTTCAAAAGAAGCCGCTTCGATCCTCGCGGAATAGATTCGCTTCGTAACCTCTTCGCAAGCTGCGCGCGTGTGCGCTGGATAATATCGCGCGAACAATGCATCCAGGCTCGCTGTCGCCGCGTAAGCCTGCATAACTTGATGCCGCCGATCTCCTTTTTACCACGTCGCTTATTTCTTAGCGCAGCAGTTCTTTTCGCAGGGTTGGTGATCGCGAATGGGGCCGAGCTAACCAAGGATCAGCACGTTAACGCCGATTTATTCTCGGCAATTCTGGCGCCGGCATCCGGCCACACCGCGCTCGATGACAAGATTGCGAAGCTTCAGGCGAAGGTGAAAACAACTCACAAGGCTGAACCGATCATCGTTCAACTGGGGTGGACGTTTGTGGCAAAAGCGCGCGTGACGAGTGATCCCGGCTTTTACAAACTGGCCGAGCTTTGCGCGCAAGCGGCCGAGAGCGACGTCGCCGATGATTCTGATGCGATGCTCCTGCGCGGACACATTGCCCACGCGCTCCATCGCTTTTCTGAAGTCGAGGCAATCGGGCGTAAACTCACAAGCGAGACACGGCCGGGCTGGGAATCGTTTGCCCTGCTCGGCGACGGCCTCATGGAACAGGGGAAACTGGTCGAAGCGATTGAGGCTTATCAGCGCATGGTCGACATCCGGCCATGCATGCAGACATATGCCCGCGTCGCGCACATCCGCTGGTTGAAGGGCGACCTGGAAGGCGCAACCAACCTTATGACCACTGCGGTGGAAGAGAGTTCGGAGCGGGACCCGGAACCGGCAGCCTGGGCTTACACCCGCCTCGCAACTTACCAGTTACAAGCTGGCAACATGTCCGGTGCCGCACGCTCGCTCGATCGGGCAACAGATTTTCTTCCCGATTATCCAGCTGCACTTCTCGTCCGAGCAAAGTTGCTCGTGAGTCACAATAAATCAGCGGAGGCGCTGCCAATCCTGGAGCGCGCGATCCAGCAAAGTCCTTTGCCGGAATATCAGTGGATGTTGGCCGACGCGGCGCACGTCGCCGGTAAAAAGGAGCTCGAGACTAAGACAGAAGATACAATTCGGTTGCGCGGAAAGTCGGAGGATGCGCGATCGTTTTCACTCTTCCTCGCTTCGCGCCACGAGAACACCAAACTCGCGCTTGCGTTAGCGCAGGAGGAACTTAATAAACGGCGCGATGCGTTTACCTACGATGCGGTCGCCTGGGCCGCACTCGCGAATGGAGACGCTGCTCAAGCGCAAGTAAACATCGAGCAGGCGCTTTCTGAAGGAACGGTCGATGTCCGGCTGTTTTATCACGCCGGCCGGATTGCGCTGGCCAACGGCGAGAAGAAAGTCGCCGCTGAACGCTTCGCGAGAGCACTTCCCATTAAGCAAATGCTGCTTCCATCGGAGCAAGCTGATTTGCACGAGCAGCTGGGCCGCTTGCCGCAAAGCGCCGCAACTTTTCCCGCTTCAACCACAGACAAACAACTGGCCGCAACCGGCCGCAATTAGAAAGACAAACATGTTAACTCCACGATTGATCACTCATGCGACGACTGCGGCCTGCGCCTTACTCGCGTTCGGGCTTGCGAGTCCTCAAGGCGCCCGCGCTTCCAGCCATCAGGATGCGCCGCTGATCGTTCTTGATCCGGCAGCGAATACCACTGACGTCTACGCCTTTCGCAGCAATCATCCTAACGGCGAGAAGTATCTCACCGTCGCCCTGGCGGTCTATCCCTTCGAAGAACCAGGCGTTGGCCCCAACAAATGGAACTTCGATGACAAGGTGCTTTACCAAATCCATGTCGCCACCGGCGACGACCTGACCGCTGGTCGCCCGACTGTCAGCTACTCCTTCCGTTTCAAAACATTTTATAAGAACACCGACACCATCCTGCAGTCCTACATCGGCGTGGTCGAGCATGTCGCTGATGCCAATCAGAATCTCACCCAGCGATATTCAGTTACTAAGACCACCACCGCGGGAAGCACGACCATTTTCACGAACGTTCCCGTGCCACCGAACAATCAGGGACTGGTCACGCCTTTCTACAACAAGGACAACAATGGGAACGAACGAGCCAAAGAAGGCGCCACGTTCCCTGCTGCCCTCGACCGTTACACAAAGGAGGCGATTGCAACCAATGCGCAGGGTTATGAAGTTTTCGCAGGTCAGCGGGACGACGGCTTCTACGCCGACATCCAAAGCATCTTTGATCTCGATTTCTCCTTCTCCGGGCCGAACAAATCATTCGACAGCCAGGGCGGCTTCAACGTCCACACCATAGTGCTGAACATTCCGCTCTCGCAGCTCGGCGGGAGTGAGCAAGTCGCCGGCATTTACGTTACAACGAGCCGGCAACAAGTGAGAGTCCTGCGCGACCGTTCAAATGGCAGCGGTGGAACTGAGTCGGGCAATTTTGTCCAGGTCGGCAGGCAGGGTAATCCGCTCTTCTGCGAGGCATTTGTTCCGATTAAGGCCAAGGATCTCTACAATGAGACCGATCCTTCTCAGGACGCCACGCTATTCAAGAAATACGCGCTCGATCCGGAACTAGCTACGATCCTGGGATTGCCTGCAAATCTGCAGACAAATCGAACGGATCTCGCCGGTATCTTCATTCCTGACCTGATCAAAGTGGATCTCTCCACCCGGCCAGCACGGCTCGCCGGAGGAACAAATCCAGGCGCGGCTCCGAATGATCCTGGCTTCAATCGCCTTGGAATCTTCGGCGGTGGCCCAAATCATGCCGGCGGCCCCGCACCCGACGTCCTGCAAAGCACCTTCCAGACAGCGTTCCTCAACAACGGGACGCTGCCCGGTGGCTGGCCGAATGGCCGCCGTTTTGGTGACGACGTCCTCGACATCGCGGTTCTCGCCTTGCTCAGTGATTTGCGCAACCCGGCTTCCCCGACACTCGCGACTGCGCCAGCCGACCCGGGCGTGGACAAGGTCGATCACAACGACATCGGGTATAACAAAACATTCCCCTATGCTGCCACGGCGCAGAATGGACGGAATCACGAGCATCATCAGTAAGCCTTTTTTGGTTCCCGCACCGCCAGTCTTCGCTTTGGCGCGGGCTGGCGGTGTTTGGCTTTCATGTTTACGCGAACTCTTCTCCTCGCTCTCCTGCTGAGTGGAATTGCGATCCGCAGCGTCAGTGCGCACGATCCGGGTCTGAGTTCCGCAATCGTGACGGTTTCCGATCGTGAGATCGATGCCGTTATAACATTTAACGAGAGCGATCTGGAAGCCGTCCAGGATTTTTCCCGGACTCAACCGAAGCAGATCGCCGCTAACTTACTGCGTGTGAAAATCGGCGATGTCCTGCTCCCGATAGCAGCGACCGAATACGAAACCGCGTCGCCGAACAACGCGATCTTCAAGATGCGCTGGGCCCGCTCCGGCAGCGGACTGCTGCGCATTTCCTCCGGCCTCATCGATCAGTTGCCCTTTGGCCATCGCCAATTCGTCAGCGTTCGCGCCGCCGCCGGCGCGAACCTCGGCGAACATCTCCTGAGCGCACGCGAGAACGAAAGCGCATTCGAGATCGGGTCCGCTGTCGCTCCCCAGCCGCGCGCCGGGTTTGCTGAGTTCTTCTTTCTCGGCGTGCGCCATATCCTGACCGGCTACGATCATTTGCTCTTCCTCTTTGGAATCCTGATCGTTTGTTCCGGCTTCGGAGCGGCGGCGCGAATCATCACCTGTTTTACGGTGGCACATTCGATCACGCTGGCGCTGGCTACCTTCAATGTCGTCGCCGTTTCCAGCCGGGTGGTAGAGCCGATGATCGCAGCCTCCATCGTTTACGTCGGTGTCGAAAATCTCTGGATGAACGGTCGCCTGCGCTGGCGTGAAGCGCTCACGTTCACTTTCGGTCTGATTCATGGACTCGGCTTTGCCTCAGCCTTGCGGGAGATGGGTATCGGCACATCCGGCATCGGCGTGGCCCTTCCCTTATTTTCATTCAATCTCGGCGTCGAAGCGGGACAACTTGCCGTGGCCGCGTGCATTCTGCCGCTCGCGTTAAAATTGAAACGAGCCCAAAATTTTGCGCGGGTCGCCGTTCCCGCCTTTTCGCTCATCATCGCACTCGCCGGCGCCTATTGGCTCTTCGAGCGAATCGCTGCCTAAGCAACTAGCTCGTTGACCTCAACGCTGCCCGCGCGAGTCGCGTCACCCAGATGCTGACGATGAGCGTGGCGACAAGGCCAAGGCTGAGAAAACTCCAGTATTGCCAGCCGTGTTTGGCCGCGCCGCCGCCGGACACGGCCTCGACGCCAGCCTTGCCAATCGTGCCGAGATAAACGTAAAGCAGAGTCCCGGGCAGCATGCCGATCCAGCTCGCGAAAAAGTAGGGCCAGAACTTCACCGCCGTAATGCCGTAAAAATAGTTGCTCAGATTGAACGGCACGACCGGACTCAGTCGCAGCAGAAAAATCATTTTCCAACCTTGCTCGCCGATTGGCGCGATCGAGCGCGCGGAACCGCGCGTTCTTTGCCGTCCTCGATTCGACCGCGTCGCGCGCGAGAAAGCGCGCGATGAGGAAGGCAATCGACGCGCCCAGAATTGAGCCGAGCGAGACGGCAGCCGTGCCGATGAACAAGCCGAAGGTGAATCCCGCGCCGACGGTGAGCGGCCATCCCGGCAGGAAGAGAATGGTGGCAAGCGCATAAACGAACACGAAGACGACGAACCCGAGTGGCCCGAGATTGCCCGCCCCGGCGCTGAATGATTTCAGCCAGCTGGTGACGGGTAGAAGACGCGCCGCCACTAGGAGCACGATGACGAGCGCGCCCAGTGCGATCCATTTCCTCGCGCTTTTCATCGCTGCTGCGCGTAGAGCCAGCGGAAAATTTTCTTCGCCAGCGGTGTCAGACGCGTTTTGTTGTACTGATCGCCCGCCTTGCGCGCCAGCTCCGCCAGCGTCGGATAAACGTGAATCATCGACGCGATGCGGCCAAGCCCGACGTCAGCGTACATTGCCAAAACGAACTCGTGGATCAAATCGCCTGCGTGCGGCCCCTCGATCGTCGCGCCCAAAATTTTGTCCGATATTTTGCCAGTCAGGATTTTCGCGAATCCGGCATCTTCACTTTCGACCACGGCGCGATCAACCTGCGCGAGCTCGACTTTGAACAAATCGTAAGCAACACCGTGCTTCTGCGCCTCTTTCTCACCCAGGCCGACGTGCGCGACTTCGGGATCCGTAAACGTGCACCACGGCACGATTGACCAGTTCACTTTTTGTCGCAGCAGTTGCAGCGGCATCAGCACGTTGCGCACAACGATGCGCGCGGTGAAGTCAGCCGTGTGGCTGAACTTGAGCCGATTGGTGATGTCACCGGCGGCGTAGATGTGCGGCTGCGAAGTCTGCAGATACTCGTTCACCTTTACGCCGTGCTCGTCGTACTTAATACCGGCCCCGTCGAGGTTGAGCGCGCGCAGGTTCGGTGTGCGGCCGGCCGCGACGAGCAGAGCTTCGCCGCTGACTTTATCGCCATTGTTAAATTCAATCGTCGTTAGTTCGCCCGCGCGCGCGATGTGTCGGGCCGTCACGTTCAGCCGCACATCGATTCCTTCCGCCGCAAACTGCCGCTGCATGAATTCCGCAACATCACCGTCCTCGGGCGGCAAAAGCTGCGACGGCCTTTGCACAATCGTGACTTTCACACCAAGTCGCGCAAACGCCTGCCCAAGCTCGCAACCGATCGGCCCGCCTCCCAGGACGATCATGCTCCGCGGCTTGTCATTCAGCTGATCGAAGATCGTCTCATTCGTAAAATACGGCACGGTCTCGAGCCCTTCGGTCTTGGGAATGGTCGCGCGACTTCCCGTAGCGATAAGAAAACTGTGCGCACGCAATTTTCTTCCGCCGACTTCGATTTCGTAGGGCGAGATGAAATGCCCTTCGCCGCGGAAGACATCCACGCCAAGCGACTCAAACCGTTCCTGCGAATCGTTAGGCGCAATTTGCGCGCGACGTGCACGCATCCGCTCCATTATTTGACGAAAATCGAATTGCGGCTCGCCCTCTCGCAGCCCCCAGTTTTGCGCTTCACGAATCTGCTGGGCCAGCCGCGCCGAAGAAATAAGCGCCTTGCTCGGCACACAGCCGAAGTTCAAACAATCTCCGCCCATTTTGCTGCGCTCGATCAGCGCGACGCGCCCGCCGAGGCCGGCTGTTCCCGCGGCGGCGACGAGACCGGCTGTGCCCGCGCCAAGCACGATCAGGTTGTAAATGTCCTGGTCGGATCATGCGCTCATTTGTGGAAGCGATTCAGTTATTCGCTTCCGCCGCTATGCAGGATGCGTGTTTCAGCCGCTCGCTTGAAAGCGGAAAATTCGCATCCATCCGGCGACACCCATCGGATACACTCTCGTCATGAACAGATTGCTCTTTGTTCTCATCGTTCCGGTTCTCTTCGCCGGGATGGCCGCTGCGCGCGCGCAACAAAACGCCACTGGCGACAATGTGCAGGTGCGGGCCGGAATTGATCATGAGGCTTTCGATCGTCTGCTGAAGAAATACGTCGACGCGCAGGGTCTGGTCGATTACGGCGGCTGGAAACAAAACGCCCCCGACTTGAGCGCGCTCGACGAATACCTGAAGCAGTTCGCACCGGCGGCCGCACCCGCGGCAACGGGAAATGAGCGCGCCGCTTCTCTCGTCAACGCCTACAACGCTTTCGTTCTCCAGTGGATTTTGAAAAATTATCCAACCGAAAGCATCTGGCAGTTGAAAGGGTCATTCAAAGAGAAGCGGCACGAGATCGGCGGACGAAAATTCGCCTTGAACGACATTGAGCACGGCACGCTGCGGCCCACCATCGGCTGGCGCGCGCACGCCGTGCTGGTTTGCGCGGCGCGCAGCTGCCCGCCGTTGCAACGCAACGCTTACAAGACTGACAATTTCGAAGAACAGGACGCCGCCGCCTTCCGAAACTGGCTGGCGCGCGACGACTTGAACAAATTTTTACCGAAGGAAAAGGGAGCAGAGATTTCAAGCATCTTCAAATGGTTCAAGAGCGACTTCGATAAAGGCGGTGGAGTGCCGAAAGTGCTCGGCCTGTATGCGCCGCAGAGTGTTCGCAGCTTCGCCGGAAGCGGCGCTTACGAGACAAGATACCTGCCATACAACTGGGGCCTGAACGATCAGGGGCGGCATGGGCGCAACTACAGCAAGAGCAGGTTGATTTTCGACAACATTTTCCAGTAAGCTCCGGCGTGTCGCCTGGGCCTGGGCACGGGTTAATTTCGATCATCATTCCGGCTCGGAACGAGGCGGCCGGGATTCGCGCGTTTCTCGCTCAACTTCGCCAGCACGCACCGCGGGCCGAGATCATCGTTGTCGATGGCGAAAGCAACGATGGCACAAGCGAGCTGGCGCGACCATTGTGCGATCGATTGATCGAGGCCAAACGCGGACGCGCCATCCAGATGAACGCCGGCGCGTGTGTGGCTTCAGGCGAGACGCTCTGGTTTTTGCATGCCGATGCAGAAGGGCCTGATGATTGTCTGGCGCAAATCGAGCAACAGTTGCGCGATCCCAGCGTAGCCGGCGGCTACTTCCGAATTCAATTGCCGCGCGATCGCTTTGTCTATCGTTTCACCGATTCCTTCGCGCATCACGCCGGTAAGCTGCTCCGCATTCGTTGCGGAGATCACGGCTTGTTTTGCCGGCGCGAAATCTTCCAGCGCATCGGCGGTTTTCCGGAAGTCGAGTTGATGGAAGACGCCGAATTTTTTCGCGCGCTCTGCCGAATCGGCCGGGTGCGCAGCGTGAATGCGCGGCTGATGCTAAGCGCGCGCCGTTACGAGAAAATTGGCCCGGCTAAATTGACCCTGGCTTATGGAGTGATCGCGATGCTTTACGCGCTCGGATTTCCGCTGCCGCTGCTCGCGGCACTTTATCGGCGAACGTGTTCGATTCCGGAATCTGCAGTTTCTTCGCCGTTACCGAATGCTTGTGGCTGGCGCACGGCGTCGCGCAGCCGTTCCTCGTAAATCTCGGCCCATTTCCGCTGATTCATCGAGCACATTGGCACGGCGCGCCATTGGCCGTTTTCTTTGACGGCGCCTTTGAAAACGCAGGAGTCGAGTCGGGCTTTGATGACGGGATCGGAATCGGCGCGCGCCACTTCGGCTGCGTCCATGAAATTGTGCGTGCCGATTCCCAGCGTGTGCGCCTTGCCGGAAAGCAAATCGATCAGCATTCGAAGCGAAATTGTCCCATGCACGAGCAAACGCACCAGATGAAAGCCGACCCGAAACGCCAGCCCTGGATTGTGCGCGAGAACGCCCGCGATGCGCCATGGCGCCGTGCCCGCATCATCGGTCACGAGTGAAAGCCCGCCGACCTTCCGCAAGATTTCCCCGAGCAATTCCTTCGTTCTGCCGTCGTTCGGCAGCAGCGGCATGTATTGGCCGGTGCGGCGCGAGATCAAAAGCGAAGCCCAGCTGTTGCAATCCTGGTGACCGAAAAACGTGCCCTCCTTCTCCAGCGGCAATCCCGTTCCTTCGCAGATTTTTCGCCAGACGATTCCCGGCGTGACCGGCCGCTTCGAAAAGATTGTTCGCCCGGTATCGGCTTCGGGTTGAAAACTGAGCATGCGCCAGATGCGCGTGCGCTCCGGATCGGCCAAATACCAGCGGATCACATCCGGCACATCATCGATGTTTTTGGCCGTAACAGTGAAGCTGAGCGCGTATTCGACAGTGCAGCCGGTGCGTTTGCCGATGTTCCGCGCCAACTGCGTGAAAGCCTCGCGCACCGGATGCAAATCGCGCTCGTGTTTTACGCGGCCGATCGGAAATCCATGCCGCCCCGCCTGCGTGCTATCGATGTGCACTGAGACCTGACGCAGCCCGCCTTCGAGCACGAGTCGCTCAAAAAACTCCGGGTGTTCAAGCAGGGTTTGGCCGTGCGTCATCAATATCGGCATGAGTCCGACGGCGTTGGCATACCGAATAATTTCAACCAGCTCACCGGCCCGTCCGGACTTCCAATAAGCGTCAGCCACATCGCCGCCGGTGATTTGCAAACCACCGCCCGGACCTTGGAAACGGCGGTTGGCATCGATTTGCTCTTTCACATCGGCGACCGAGGGAATAGGAACGCGGTTGGCGTTCTTCGGCAGATAGCAATGCGTGCAATGAAATGAGCAGTAGCTCGCGCCGAGAATGAATCCGCAATGGGTCAGATGACGTCCGGAAATTTGATTCGGCGTTTGCAACTCGGCCGGCAGCATTTCCCAGCGCTTTTTCAACATGGCGGCTTTCTCGCTGTCGATCGGGTGACGGAAGGCAGACCAGCGTGTTTTCCAAAGTGCCCATGCGTTCATTCGGCGGCAGGGATACGCACCGGCGCGGGCGGCGGTTGCATCGCTTCCTGACGGTAATACCAGCGATGCAGCGTGTGCGCCGAAACCCCGCAGCGAAACGCCACCAGAAATGCCAGATTGCGCCAAGTCACGCGCCACGCCCCCTGCTCCATTTGTCGCTGCGGCGAGCTGCGCATCGGTGGATCGAGCAGCGTGATTTTCCCCGCGCGCCGCAATCGCTTCGAAAACTCGACGTCTTCCATCAGCGGAATGGCAGCAAACCCCCCGAGTTGCGTGAAAACATCGCGGCGCACAAACACGCTTTGGTCGCCGTAGATGGTGCCGAAGGAGCGAAGGTGAACGCGCTCGAGTTTTTCCAGCCAGCGCAGGGACGGATGGCGTTCGTCGAAGGCTCGGTAAAAGGCTCCGCCAATTAAATTGCCATCGCTCAGCGCGCCGGCGAGAGCATCAAGATGAGCGGAAGTCAGCTTGGAATCGACGTGATGAAATAACAACGTCTCGCCCGTGGCGAGCTGCGCCCCAAGATTCATTTGCTCGCCCCTGCTCGGTCGCGGTGACGCACACCACTTCAGCTTTTCCGACTCAGTGGAGGAGATTCGGGGTTCTGAACCGCGGACCCCAGCGAGCACGATTTGTTTCACCGCTCGGTGTCTTGCCCATTTGTGCGCGGCACTCAGAGCCGCAGTCGCATCCCGCCAGCATGGGACAACAATGCTGATCGAGCGCCGTTCGTCGCCGTCGCCATTCACAAGCTACTTATCATGATCTATTGGCTTATGTATTTGGGATAGGACCATCGCGGTATAACAGACTTCGCTTGTGCCATCAGTCCGGATGCGGGAAACAACGCATCTCCCGTAAGCAAAAGTAGTTGCATCCAATTAGCGCGCTCAGCCGTATAACAGCACTTTATTCATTACCTAACCCACATCTCTGGCTTTCCGTTCTTAGTCGGTCTTTTTAAGTTGTGCGCTAGTTGCAATTACCTTAATCCCTGCCGTTCCTAATGGGCGAGCAATCACCGCAGCAAAAAGCTGATGTCGAAATGATCACCGCCGCCGCGCGCGGAGATCACTCCGCCTTCGCCGCCCTTTATGACCGGTTGGGTTCGCCACTTTATTCCCTCGCCTACAGGATGCTGGGAGATGCGGCGGAGGTGCAGGATGCCATGCAAGATGTCTTTCTCGAGATCTGGCGCCGGGCCGCTAATTACGATGCCGGCCAGAGTAGTGTCTTCACCTGGGCGGTCTTGCTCACGCGCAGTCGCGTGATCGATCGTTTACGCGCGCGCGGTCGCAGATCGCATCTATTGGAGGTTTCGCGTCAGGAGAATGAGGTTCTCTTCCCGGGTGTTGCATCTACTTCTGGAAGCGGAGCGGATATCGTTAGTATAAACGAAGAAGCAGCTCGGGTACGATCACTGGTGGGCGAACTACCAGTTGAGCAGCGACAAGCAGTCGAGCTCGCTTTCTTCAGCGCTTTGACCCATCAGGAAATTGCGGAGCAACTTCGCCAGCCTCTGGGCACGATCAAGGCGCGTATTCGCCGCGGGTTGATGAAGTTAAGAGAACAAATTCGATGATCCCGGAAGAACAGCAAGACCAGGCGGCGCTTTACGCGTTGGGCTTACTCGAGCCGCGTGAAGCGACTGAGTTCGAAGCTGCCATGACTTCGAACCCCGAGCTGCGCCAGCTTGCTAACGAGTTGCAGGAGGCTGCGGCCACGCTGGCACTTTCTTCGCCCACGCAGGTTCCGCCTCCGGCACTCAGGCAACGCTTGATGCGGGAGCTCGCCGTCGAAGGAAAGGCTCGGTGGTGGCAAAGTCAGGTCAGTTGGGTGTCGTGGGGAATCGCTGCCGGTCTCGCGCTATTGTGCGGTCTTCTTTTTCTTGGCCGCGGCAAGTTAGCGAAAACGGCCGCCGATCTTGAGCAGCGCATTGCCGCATCCGAGCAACGAATCGCGACCCTGACTTCGGAGCGTGACCGCGCCACGGAAACGGCCGCAGAAAATCGACAGAGAGCCGAGGCCGCTCAATTGCAACTGGCGCAGTTAAACGAGGAGCGTGATGCGCTGGCCAGGAAGATCACGCAACTGGAAGAACGCGATGCCGCTTCACGCGTGGAGGCGGCGAAGCTGACGGCCGATCGCGATGCTCTTCAACAACGGATAGCCGAGCTGGAACGCAAAGCGCCTTTGACCAGCATCCAGGTCGCGACGCTGACCTCCAAAATGAGCGCCGCGCCCGAGGCTAAAGTCACCATCGCGTGGGACGGCGCCAGGCAGGAGGGAATTTTGAAGACGAGCGATGTTCCGCCCACCGGGCGCGACCGCGATTACCAGCTCTGGATCGTCGATCCGAGATACAAAGATCCAGTTAGCGCGGGAGTTTTCAGTGTGACGCAAGGCGGGCGGACAGAAATCGTCTTTCGGCCAAAACTGCGTATCGCCTCCGCGAAAGCCTTCGCGGTTAGCCTCGAACGAAAAGGCGGCGTTTCGAAGGCTGAAGGTCCAATTGTTTTTGCAGGTCCTTGATCGGACACGTCCGCCCGTCGCTCTGGGAAAGACGATCAATCTGGCGGCGGCGGGATGCAAGCCGTGCCGGCGCATCATTTCCCGATGGCGTTCCTCCAGTCGCTCCAGGCGGGCGCGTTGCTCCGGGGTAAGCAGCGGAGAAATTTGCGCGTGCATCTCTTCGAAAATGGCGCGCACCTCGCGACCGGTTTGCTCGCGTTTCGCCTCGAGGCTGGCGCTGGCGCGATCGACGATGGGTGCGATCTGGTCAGCCTGCTGCGGCGTGAGTTTCAGCTCGCTGCGCAGATGCTCTTTCATGTGCTCGGCGATCGCGCCGGGCGGTGGATGGCGGAACAGGATGGCGCGGCCAAAATGGGCGGCGCCGAAGAATCCGCTGGCGGCGCCGGCAAGGAATACGAGGACGAAGGCGAGCGTCAGTTTCCAGCGCAGCGTGCTGTTCATTCCGCGAGGTTATTTTGAATGGCTGAGTCGACGATGCCGTATTCGTTCGTTGTTTCTGCGCTCATGTCGGAGAACGATGCACCGTAGAGGCCCGCCGCGGCGAGCGCCATCACGGCGAGGGCAATACCAGTTGCGCGCCGTGTGAACAGGGCGATGACAGCGGACCCGTTCGGAGCCACGTCTCGAGCGCGTGCGAGCACGCGGGTATCGAAGCCAAACGGCATTTCCGCCTGCGCGTCGCTCTGCCGCGCCGCATGAAGTAAACGCCGCAGGATTTGCTCGGAATTCTTCACAGCAAACCTCCGATACGGCGCCGCAGTTTTTGGCGCGCTCGAAACGCGCGCACCTTCACCGTGGCCGCCGTCCAGCCAGTCAGCTTTTGCACTTCCGCGACGCTTTTCTGCTGAAGATAAAGCATGTCGATGACGAGGCGTTCCACCGGTTTGAGCATGGCGAGTAATTTCTCGACCAGGTCCCGCACGGCAAGAGTGCGGTCCGGCGATAGCTCGGCGTCGCTGGCAGCGAGATTTTCGAGCATGGCAGTCTGTTCTTCGCTCAAATCGGCGTGGCGCAATTCCGGACGCGCTTTCTCCGCCGCGAGCTGGTTGCAGCATTCGTTCACGGCAATGCGCGCGACCCAGTGGGAGAACGCCGCCTTGCCCGAGTACTGCGCAAGATTGCGAAAGACCTTCACGAAAATCATCTGGCACAAATCCTCTTCTGCAACGCGCCGCGGCCGATGCGCTCGCACAATTTTCGCCACCAATGGGTAAAGCTGCGCGATGAGGTCCCGCGCGGCTGCGTCATCACCGTCACGCGCGCGATCGACCAGTGCGCGAGCGTGCTCATCGTCACCCATGTGAACAGGATGGTATCCACACCGAGGTTAATGACTGGAGAAAGGCGCGCATGGTTACATCAAAATCTCCGCGTTAACCCTGTCATCCCGACCGGAGCGACGCGAA
>JBBPYF010000066.1:0-6590 GCA_038200165.1 Chthoniobacterales bacterium
AGGAGGAGATTTCCGGCGCGTCTGCACCCAGCGCGGTCACAAGTCCTAGAAGCCCTGCCGACAAGCCTAAGGACGTTCCGATTCCTTCCAGGGCCACCGTGAGCACAAAGCTCGAAACCGACATGAGGATGAGCGATCCGAGGAAGATCGCGCTCTCATAGGGGAGATCGTTCACTCGTGTTTGCCAAGCACCGCGACTTTTTCGCCGAGCACGTCCTGCACGTAGAGCGTTTGGATAAGGACGACGGCGACAACAGTAAGTGGCGTGGAAAAGATGACGCCGATGGTGCCGAACAACGCCGCGGCCAAAATCTGCACGGCAAGAAGTAGGGCCGGCGGAAGGGCGACAGCGCGTTTTTGCACGAAAGGCGTAATGCAATAGCCTTCGAAAACGTGAACGCCGGTATAGATCACGGTCACCCAAAGCGCCTTCGACGGGCTTTCCATGAGGCCGATGAGGAGCGCCGGGATAGCGGCCGCGATTGCCCCGAGGTAAGGAACAAAGAGGAGCAACCCCGCGATGATGCCGAGGACGAGCGCGAGTGGCACATCAGCCCACCAAAGAGCGAGCGTCGTCAGCGTTCCCATCAAAGTCATCGTGATCCCACGCCCAAGCAGCCACCACCGCAAGGCCTGGCCCAGAGCTGACAGCACTTCACGGCCGCGCGGCCGATGCTCGCGCGGGAGAAGAAACAAAAAACCGCGTTCATAAATCTCAGGCGACGCCGCGAGATAGAGACCAACAAAAAATATGAAAACGGTCGAGCCGGCCACCTCCATCGTGACTGAAAAAATCTGCGTGACCGAGCCGAGGATGGAAGTGAACGAGAGTTGCAGTGCGCCTAACGAGGGCAAGCTGGAAAGAATGGCGCGGCCCCAAGCCGCTTTCTGCAGCGAGTTCTGGAGCACACTGATCGATTGCGGCAATTGCTCCACCAGGACCTGGCCCTGTTCGAAGACCTGCGGACCCGCCAGCCAGAAAAATGCGACGCCGATTCCCAGCAAAAGCAGAACGACCAGAGCCAAGGCCAGCGCGCGAGGAAGGCGCAGCCATCTGACCGCCAGCATCGTCAGGCCGCGCAAGAACACCCCAAGCAACACGCCGGCAAATATTAGGAGCAGCGCGCCGGCAAAGCTGCGGAGGAGATAGAGCAGGATGAGGCCGATGGCGGCCAGGCCGAGCGCAATGAGGACGTGGCGCAACGTTCCCTGCTGCGGGAGAAGGCCGCGTTTCTCGTTAGATGACCCCTCAGGCATCATCGGCGCGCTCCGATTCCCGCGTCCGTGACGCGCGCATGCACCCAGGTGCGGTCCGGATAATTTCGTTCTCGTTTTATGTCCAAACGTGCACCGCGGCGGTAAAGAACCAAGTCCATCCTCGTGCTCGACCTGCTCTTTTTCTATCTCCCGCCCGCGGCGAGCGGAGGTTGATCCGGCACCCGAGTGGACTCGTTAGGCAGACGGCCTGCGGACGCGCAATCGGTTCTTCACCCGCAAGGCGGCGGGCGCACTGCGCGCCACCTTCTCCGCCATCCTCCTTGCATCCGCGCTGCGCACCAAGCCTCGCAGCGTGACCACGCCGGTCACGACCTGCACGTGCACGTCGGCGGCCAGCACCTCAGGGTTGGCGAGTATCCCCTTCACGATCGCCTCTTGAATTTCACGGTCGGTCTGGATGTGCGCCGGTTGCGTTGGCGCGGACAGGGGCGAGGAGACAGCGTGCAGCGAGGGTCATGCCATCGCCAAGGCGACGCAGAGGAGAAACTGTTTCATGATTGAACCTCGCCGAGACCTTCTGGAATGAAAGCGCTGAAGCTGATCGCGCTGGCGCTGTTTCTGATCGATCGCTCTCATCCTTTGCCGTCGCTCGATGGCCGCAGCACTTCGACTGCGCTCTTTGACACAGAGGACACGCAGCTCGGCCGATCCTCGGCCCCGCTGGTCGCGGCCCACCTCGCCTCTCCGGTATTCATCTCCTGCCCGATTCGCACGATGCTTTCGCGGCGCGTGAACACCTCACCCGCGTGGCCGAGCGCACGCTCGATATTCAGTATTACATCTGGGAAAAAGATCTCACCGGCGCCCTCCTCTTCGACGCGCTCCGAGCGGCCGCTGAGCGGCGGCGTGCGCGTCCGCCTTCTCCTCGACGATAACGACACTTACGGTCTCGATCCGACGCTCGCGGCGCTCGACGCGCATCCAAACATCGAGGTCCGGTTGTTCAATCCGTTCGTAATTCGCAAACCGCGCATCGGCTACGTGACGGAGTTTTTTCGGGTGAATCGACGGATGCACAACAAGTCGTTCACGGCTGACAATCAGGTCACGATCATCGGCGGGCGCAATGTCGGCGACGGAGGGCTTGCTCTTTGTCGATCTCGATGTCCTCGCGATCGGACCCGTCGTGACCGATGTCTCGAAGGATTCGATCGTTACTGGGCGAGCGCTTCATCTTATCCGGCCGATCGCATCATCCCAAAGGTCGATTCGGCGAAACTGAAGGAATTGAGCGCGACGGCGGAAGGGTGGCGCACGATCCCGCCGAGATGACCTATATGAAAGTGCTGCGCGACTCACCATTCGTCGGGCTCATACTCGAACAAAAAATCGAGTTCGATTGGGCGACGACGCGCATGATCAGCGATGATCCGGCCAAAGCGCTCGGTCTGGCGTCCCCGCATGAACTCTTCGGCGAGAGATTGCGTGAGGTGATCGGTGAAGCCCGCGAAGGAGGTGGAACTGGTTGCCGCCTACTACATTCCCGCCGCCACGGGCGTGAACTCCTTTATCGCGCTCGCGCGCAATGGCATCCGGCTGCGCGTCCTGACCAATTCGCTCTCGGCCGCCGACGGCCCGCGGGCGTTCTCCGGATATGCGAACGCCGCAAGGCCTTGCTTGAAGCCGGTGTCACGCTTTACGAAAGCGCCGGCTCTCGCCGCAAAGGGGCGAGAGCAAGAGCGCGGGCCCGCTCGGCAGTTCCGGCTCGAGCCTGCACGCTAAGACCTTCTCGGTGGATCGCACGCGCTTCTTCGTCGGCTTCTTCAATTTCGATCCGCGCTCGCGCTAGCTCAACACCGAGCCTGGCTTCGTGATCGATAGCCCGGTGCTGGCGCAGAAAACTTCATAAGAATTCGCGGGGATGTCGATTGGTTGCTGTGAGTTTGCGACCAGCTGCCTAACTAGTCATCGAGCGGTGGGACGGCATCCGGCTTTTCGCCGACGCGCACGGCATGAGCGCTGGGCCGGATGCGCGATCCGTAAAGCCGCGCATAGACCTGGGTAAACTCAGCGCCGAAGAAGCTAACGAGTGCGGAGTAGTAGATCCAGATCAGGAGCACGGCGAAGGAACCCGCCGCGCCGAACGCGCTCGCGGCCGCGGTCTGACCAAGGTACAGGCCGATGAGATATTTGCCGGTCGTGAAGAAGACGGCGGTGACGACGGCGCCGATCCAGACATCCTTCCAAGTGATCTCCACGTCGGGCAGATATTTGTAGATCATCGCGAAGAGAAGCGCGGCGATGAAGAAGGAGGCGCCGATGTTGACCATCTGCCAGAGCGCCGGCACTCCGGGCATCCAGTGATTCAGATAATCCTGCAGGGCAGTGAGCGCAGCGCTGATGACGAGCGAGACGAGGAGGAGAAAGCCGACCCCGAGCGCCAGAGTGAACGAGCGGAGGCGATCGAGCAGCAGTGAGAGAATCACGCCGCGTCGCGGTTCCGCGCGCACGTCCCAGATCTTGTTCAGGACGGCCTGCAATTCGGCGAAGACAGCAGTTGCTCCGAGCAGGAAAGTAACGACGCCGGAGGAAATCGCCCAGATGCTACTGCCGAAGCCAGTGGAAGCATCGATCACCTGGCGGACAGCCTGCGCACCCTGGCTTCCCACCATGCGCTGGACTTCTGCGACAATCTTCTCCGTAGCGATATCGCGCGCTAAGAAGAGGCTAGCCGCGCCGACCGCAATCAGCAGGATCGGCGCAAGCGAGAAGATGGTGTAAAAGGCGAGCGCGGCGGCATAGCGAAAGGTGTCGTCCTGCCACCATTCCATGCAGGTCGTCTTGACCAGCCGCCATGCTCCGCGCCAGCCGTGCGGTTCTTCAGCTGTGTTCATCGGCCGTTAAACCACGGAGACACAGGGGACACGGAGAAGAATGGATGAAGTTGGTTCCCCGCCCCCTCCGCGCCTCCGTGGTTCGCTATCACTGGAAATGCATGACACGCTCTAGTTGAGCGCGCTGCTGTAAACGCTCGTCGCCAGCGGAATAGTAGTCAGCAATCCGAATGTCAAGCAAGTCCAGCCGATCGGCGCCCGCCCTTCAGCGCAGAGATAGTCGCGAACGAGGAGCCGAATACCTATGCCACGGATCGGGTTTTTGCGGTCTTAAAACGCGCCGGCTGTTTCTTCGGATTCGAAGGTGTGCTTCGCCGCCTCACTTTCGCTCCGGGATAATCGTCACCGGCGTGACGCGCCGCAGGAGCATGAGCAGTTCGGTGAAGTCGTCCTTCAACATCGCAATGCCTTGTGGCGGGATATCTGGATTCGACGCAGGGGCGGCTGACTCCGTTGGAGCGGCGTCCTTTGGCTTACCTTCTTCTGAAACCTCCACCGTCTCACCCTCGACTCCGCTTTCCTCGGAAACGCCGTACAGAATGTAGCCGCTTCGGGCCAGATGAACCTAGGGCTCAGTCAATATCAGGCGAGGCGGGAGAGATCCGCTCCGCATCCTTCCAAAAAAACAGTGGCACTGACTTTCGTAGTCGAGCGGGGATGACTCAGCGGGGCAGGTCGATCGCCTGCAGCGGATGTTGTTTGAAGAAATTGTCGCCATGATGCACCACCATGCGTTCGTTAGGCAGATCGATCGTGAGACTACCAAAAAGGGCTTTCCTGCGAGAACAATCGCCGGTGGCTCCGCGCCGGGGACCGGCTGGCGAGCCTAACGATTGCTGTGGCAGGCCCCGGCTCAGTTCTGATCAACATCCCCCAGTGCAGAGCCATCGTTGTTTTCATCAAGCTCACGAATCACGCTAAAACTCCCATCCGTCTCCAGAATAACAGCCGCCGCTTGCGCGACACTCCTAAGGCCGGGACCGCGGAGCGCCGCCAGCACTTCGCCTTTGGTCACGCGTTCCCGCTGCATCATTGTCGGCGCAGTCCGCCGCGATACACGAGCAGAGTCGGGCCTGCTTTGAGCAGCTCCGGAGGATCGCAGCTCCGCCCTCGTAAAAGATTGTCACCGATGGGACCTCATCCGGTGGAAATTGCGGCGACATTCGCTGCCGGCAACAGAATTCGAAATTCGCTGCCTTCGCCGATTGCGCTGCGGACCTCAACCCGCCCGCGGTGGGCTTCCACGATTGCTTTGACCAGGCTCAGGCCTAATCCCAGGCCCACTTCCGTCCGACTTCGATCGGTCCGATAAAGCCGTTCCCAGATGCGGGGCATATCGTCCTCTGCGATTCCTACGCCGCTGTCGCTGAAGACCACCGCGACGTTCTCCCGCTCCGGCCGCGCCGAGATCGTGACGCGACCGCCGGGCAGCGTGTATTTGATCGCGTTATCGAGCAGATTCGCGAAGGCCTGCCGCATGCGCGCCGCATCCAACGGAAGAGAGACGGGCTCGGCGATCTCCGTCGCGATCTCGATCTGCTTTTGCTGGGCCACGTGGTCGTAGAGTTCGACGACATCGGCGACTAACGAATCGAGCGCAGTGGCTTGAAGGTTCAGCGGCATCAAGCCCGACTCCGCCTGCGCCACATCCATCAAGGTGCGAATGATTGTCTGGACGCGTTCCGTTTCCTCGAGCGCGCCGACGATTTCGTCCTGCGCACCGTCACTCCTGGTGCGGAGCGACTCCTCCAGGCTGAGGCGCAATCGCGAGAGCGGCGTGCGTAGATCGTGCGCTACGTTATCGAGCGAATCGCGCAGGGTACGAAAGAGCTTTTCGTTGTGGGCGAGCATGCGATTGAAGAGCACGACCAGCTCCTGCAGCTCATCGTCGGCGCGACGCTCCGGCACGCGAACATCCATGCGCCCGGTGTTGACAATCGACGAGGCGGCCTCGACCAGCGCGCAGATCGGCTTTGTCATCCGGCGCGTCAGCAAAGCGCCGCCGATGAATCCAATCAGGAGCACAGGCGGAATAATGATCGCAAACACCTGGCGAAATTTTCCCAGCAAACTTTCGCGGCTATCGCTGCTGCGGCCGACCTGAAAGATGGTGCCGTCGTCCAGCATCCTGGTGGCAAGCGTGAGATCGGTTTCGCGATTGCGCGGCACGCGTGTCCAATCGTCCGCCTCCGCTTTCGCCTCCTCGTCGACCTGTTGCAGATCCTGGTCGAACCAATCGTGCGGCATCACCTGCAGTGGCACAGCTCCGTTTGCATTCGTGACCCGAACAAAGAACATGCGCTCCTTGCGCGCTTCGTTGACCCGGGTGGTCCAGTCGCGCAGCGCCGCGATGCCACCACTCTGGTAAACCGACACATACTCGCGCAAGCGGGCCTCGATCACATCCCGATCCTTGCGCTCGATCGCTGCGCCTAACAAGACGTAGATGAGGCTGAAACTGAGCGCGGCACTGGCGAG
>JBBPYF010000067.1:0-20891 GCA_038200165.1 Chthoniobacterales bacterium
AAGCCGGCGTTTGGCACAAACGCCTCTACACCTGTGACAGTAATGGCCATCGAGACCTCGTGCGACGAAACGGCCGTCGCAGTGTTGCGCGGACCAGAACTGCTCGCGAGCGAAGTGGCGTCGCAGATTTCCGAGCACGAGAAGTTCGGCGGGGTGGTGCCTGAAGTCGCGGCGCGAAATCATCTCGTGCACTTGCCCGCCATGCTCGAGCGCGCACTCGCCTCCGCGGGAGTCGCGGCCGGTGACATCGATGCATTCGCGGCGACGAGCGGGCCGGGATTGGCCAGCTCGCTTCTGGTCGGGAACTCAGCGGCAAAAGCGATGGCGATTGGGATGCGCAAGCCGTTTCTCGCCATCAATCACCTCGAAGGCCATTTGCTCTCGCCGTTTTTCGGGCGCGGTGAAGTCGAGCCGAACCTCGCGCTGGTCGTCAGCGGCGGCCACACGCTGCTGGTCAACGTGCGCGCGGTGGGCGAGTACGAAATTGTGGGTCGTACGCTCGACGACGCGTGCGGTGAGGCATTCGATAAAGTCGCGAAGCTGCTCGGGCTCGGCTATCCGGGCGGTCCGGAAATTGAGCGGCGCGCGTCATCGGGGAACGCCGCGCGTTTCCATCTGCCGCGCAGCATGCTCGATTCCGGTAATCTCAATTTCAGTTTCAGCGGATTGAAAACGGCGGTGCGGTATTTGTTGCCGGAACTCGCGTCTAGCCAGGCCGTCATTCCGAGCGAAGTCGAGGAATCCCGTGGCACTACCTTCAAGGCAGCATCGCGGGATCCCTTCCGCCTACGCCAAGCTACGGCGCAGCAGGCGACTTCGCTTCGCTTCGCTCGGGATGACGTGAATGATCTCTGCGCCTCATTTCAACAGGCGGTGATCGATATTCTCCGCCAGAAGAGTTTGCGTGCGGTCCGGCAAACGGGCGCACGGTTGTTGACGGTCAGCGGCGGGGTGAGCTGCAATTACGCTTTGCGGGAAAATCTGTGCGGGGCATGTGCGAATAACGGCATCGGATTCCGAGTCGCCGAGCCGTGGCTCTGCACAGATAACGCGGCGATGATCGCGTTCGCCGCGATGCTGCGGCTCGAGCGCGGTCTCGTCTCTCATTTGGCTGAGGAAATCGATCCCAATCTCGCGCTGGCGTGAGTTTCTGGGGAGCGCAGGCTGCCAGCCTGCTGTCGTTGGCAGCCTGCCAACGACTCAACGAGCGTCCTGTTAGGGTAACGCTCGCCCTGGCGCCATGCACGCCCAAGGTTTCGGCTGGCAGCCGAAACCAGCACGCTGGCAGCGTGCGCTCCCCAGAGTCAGTATTCGCGCACCAGCAGGTAATTCGCGATTTGGCGCAGCGGCTCGGCTTCCTTATCGAAGATGGAAAGCGCGCGTTGTGCTCGGCTGGTGAGCCGGCGCGCTTCCGTGCGCGATGCCTCAAGACCGATGACGGCGGGATAGGTCGCCTTGTGCGCGGCGGCGTCTTTGCCCGCGCTTTTGCCGAGCTTCTCGCGCGTTTGCGTCACGTCCAGAATGTCGTCAATCACCTGGAAAGCAAGACCGAGCGCGCGGCCGAAGGTTGTTATCGCGCAGAGCTGTTTCGCCTCGGCATTTGCGCTCATTGCGCCAAGCCGCACCGAAGTGGCAATCATCGCCGCCGTTTTATTTTCATGAATGTAACGGAGCTGTTCGCGTGAGACCGATTTCCCTTCCGCTTCCAGATCGGCGACCTGCCCGGCAATGAGCTTGCGACTGCCGGCCGCGAGCGCGATCTCGCGCAGGATGTCGCTCATCGAATAACGCCGCGTCGGCTGAGCGCGGGCGGCGATTTCGAAGGCTACCGTTAGCAGCCCGTCACCGGCGAGAATGGCGATGCCGTTGCCGAAGACCTTGTGGCAAGTGGCGCGACCACGGCGGAAATCATCATTGTCCATGCTCGGCAGATCGTCGTGCACGAGCGAGTAGGTGTGGATGCATTCCATGGCGCAGGCGAGCGGGAGCGCGGCCGCTGACTTCCCGCCGCAGGCCTCCGCGGCCGCAAGGCAGAGGATGGGCCGGAGACGTTTCCCACCGGCGAAAACCGAGTAGCGCATGGCTTTGTGGATGGTAAGGGGGGAAACGTTTTCTTTTGGCAGAAAGCGGTCGAGCGCGTCGTCAATCGAGCGGCGACGAGCGGCCAGATAGGCGGTGAGATTCATGCCGGTGGCCAAGTATTTAGCAGGCGTTGGCAGGCGCGAAAGCTTTTAAGGGTTCGGCCGATTGCGGGTTGGTCTGAACCAGGAGTCATGTGTGAGAACGTTCACGGCTGGCTGTGAACGTTCGCGATCAAGCGAGCGGGGCAATGCCGCGATTGCGCACGGATGAAAACTCTTGCCCTTCCTTCGTCGCGGCTGGTATAACTGGGACCATCTTAGGCAGGATATTATCCGCTCCGAGTGTTCTCCTCCGCTCGTTGCGCGCGTCCCTTATCATTCATCACCGGGGGACTTTTGTGACTTACTTGCATTCACATGAGCGTGCTCCCATTTCCCTGGACTTATGATCACCTATTTCATCAGAACATTCCGGCACCGGCTAACGACGGCGATCATACTCATCGCACCATCGAGTTTTTCTTTCTTCTTCGCCCACCCGACCGCGCTTGCTGGCAGTGCTACCTGGAAGGCGACTCCTCCCAGCGGCAATTGGAATCACGCGGACAACTGGAAGCCAAGGACGATCCCTAACGGATCTGCCGATATAGCAAGCTTCACTTCATCGAGTATCACGGACATCTCTCTTTCCGCCTTCACGCAGGTGAATGCGATTAACTTCAATTCAAGTGCAGGCGCATTCACGATTACAGTTGCGCCTGGTTTGCAGCTGAGCATCAGCGGAAGCGGAATAAGCAACAGTTCCGCATCGCGAGAAAGTTTCATCATTGGAACCGATGCCGGGGGTAACGCGGGATCAATTCAGTTTACCAACAGCGCGACGACGAGTGAGACGGTGGATTTTACCAATAATGGCGGCCTTGTTGGTAGCTACGGTGGCGGAAATGTGCAGTTTTCCGGCACGTCGAGCCCGCATGGTTACTTCCTTGATCGCGGTAGCACTGTAGCCGGCGCGAGCGGAGGGTCGGTCTTTTTTCTTGATAACTCTGCCGCCGGGAGTGGCAGTCGATTCCTCCAGGGCGGCGGTGAGGTGAGTCAGGGGGGCGGCGGCTATGTGGAATTCGTGGGCACGTCTTCCGCCTACGACGCGAGCTTTACCAACAACGGCGGAATGGTCAACGATGCACTGGGTGGCCTTTCATTTTTCGTCGAGTCCTCCAACGCAGGAACATCCACCTTCATCAATAACAGCGGCCAAACAATGTTCGCGGCCGTAGGAATAACCCAATTTACCAGTAATGCGACGGCAGCGAACGGCACCTTTATTAACAACGGCGGCTTCGTTAACGATGAACCTAATTTCGCGGGCGCGCCCGGCGGAGTCACTAATTTCTATGGCTCGTCCTCTGCGAGCTCTGGCGTCTTCACTAACAACGGCGGGCAGTTGGCCTACACGCAAGGCGGCGCTACGCAGTTTTTCGAGTTCTCCACCGCAGGATATGCAACAATTGAAGACAAGGGTGGGCTTGCCAGCCAGGCTCCGGGAGGAGTCACTCGTTTTAGTGATAATGCGAGTGCCGATTCCGCATACATCACCAACGGCGATGGTGCCGTCGAAGGAGGATATCGAGGTACGTTAGAGTTCTCCGGGAGTTCAACAGCCGCGAACGCCACCATCGTTAACGACGGCGGAGAAACACGATTCGAAGAAAACGCGTTCGCGGGTAACGCTTTTATCACGACAAACGGAGGTCTCTTTGACACGGGAGCAACTTCCTTCTCCGGCTATGCGAATGCAGGAAACGGCACCTTTGTCGTGAACGGGACGGCGCCTGGAGGGATCAAGAATGGTAGTATTTTCTTCGGCGCGAACGCGGGGTTCGGAACATTTATCTTAAACGGGTCAACCAGTAATGATCAAAATGCTCAAGGAGCGAGGATGTATTTACTAGGCGGCAGCTCAGCATCCGACGCGGTCTTCACACTTAACGGAACTCGTTTGAAGAATGGCGTAGGAGGGCTTTTAGCACTTCTGGAGAACTCCATCGCCGAAAACGCCAGGATCATCGCAAAGGGCGGCGCGACTGGGGAACGCGGCGGAGGAAGAATATATTTCCAGGATGACTCCTCGGGTGAGAGCGCGTCTGTGGAAGTTTACGGCAACGCGAAGTTGGATTTGAGCCTGCATAATTTTCCGGGAGCGGGAATTGGTTCGATCGCCGGGAATGGAAATATCTTTCTTGGTGGCGTTGTGCTTGCGATCGGGATGACCGATTCCAGCTCGCGTTTCTCAGGTCTTATCCAGGATGGTGGATTTAATGGTGGCAACGGTGGAGCAGTGGTGAAAGTCGGCGCCGGCACCTTGACGCTAACTCATGCGAACACTTACACCGGAGGCACAAGCATTCATGGCGGCACGCTGTTCGTCGAGAATCATGATGGCTCCGCCACTGGGACGGCGCCGGTGCGCGCGGAGGAGGGAAGACTCGGCGGCAGGGGCAGCATCAGCGGCGCCGTCGTGGTCGGCGCGGGGAATGGTCCCGGCGCAGTTATCTCCCCGGGCACTGATCAAAATCGCGTTGGCACGTTGACGATTAGGCAGCGAGTGACATTCAAAGCAGACGCGACGTACGACTTTCAGTTAAATAGCGCCAACTTTGCGGCCGACCAGCTTATTGCTCGTGGAGTGGTGATTAATACCGGGGCACAGTTTTCGTTCACGCAGATTGGTCGCACAAAGCTACCGGTCGGAACCGTGCTGATCGTGATCAACAACACCGCGACCAGTCCGATCAGCGGCTCTTTCGTTAATCTTGCTGATGGCATGACGTTCACCAGCAACAGCAATAGTTTTCGCGCAGACTATGAAGGCGGCGACGGCAACGATCTGACATTCACGGTGGTCCAGTAGTTCGGACATCCCTCCGCGCCTCGACAAGTATTTTCCTAAGGTTTCGCTCGGTCGCGCGTTAGACTGTTGAGGAGTTATGCGTGAAGGCGATTCCGAGCGGATGCAGGCTGTCATGCGCCGATTTGAGATTCCGCTGTTGGAGTTTGCCACCCGTATCACGGGCGATCGGGAACGGGCGCGCGATGTGGTGCAGGAGACGTTTGTGAAGTTTCAAAATAATGGCGCGTTCTCCAGTGAACGGGAGCCGGCGACGTGGCTCTTCACCGTTTGCCGCAATGGCGCGCTCAACGTTTGCCGGAAGGAGAAACGGATGACGTTTCTGGACGAGGAGATGATCGAACGGCGCGAGGCGGAAGAGCCACTGCCATTCGAACGGATCGAGCAAAAGGAAGCTGCGGGATTTTTGCTGAAGATCGTGGGAACGCTGCCGCCGCGGCAGCAGGAGGTGCTGCAGTTGAAATTTCAAAACGATCTCAGTTATCAGCAGATCGCGGAAATTACCAAGACGACGGCGAACAATGTGGGCGTGCTGATTCACACCGCGCTCAAAACTCTGCGGCAGAAGTATGGGCACGCGGCCAAGGAGTTCATTCTATTTCAACCGAAAACGACCTAACGAGATATGAACCTGGACGATCCAAAGTTAACGGCTTACGCGCTGGATGAGCTGGATGAGCGCGAGCGCGCGGCGGTGGCGAGCGAGATCGCGCAATCGCCTGAAGCGCAGGAAATAGTGAATGAAACACACGCGCTGGCGAGAGTGTTGCGCACGGAATACACGACGGAGTTGAAGAAGGAAAATGGGAACGGGACGGAGCCCGTCCCTCCAGTGGAAGATGCCGCGCTTTCGTCGAACCTGAGCGACATTCGCGATGATCCGTGGTTTTGGTCAATCGCGCGGCCGCTGGCGATCGCGGCGGTGCTGGCGGTGTGCGCAATAATCGGGCTGGCGGTGTTCGGTAGCTACAAGCTTCAGCAGACTAGCGTAGCGCAATCCTCGGCGCGCCAGAAGAGCGCAGGCTCGACCGCGGTGGAAGCGGAGTTGCCGCTGCCTTTACCGGCATCAACGCCTCCGTCGATTGCGCTTGCGCCACCAGCAGCACCGCCGCTGCCTTCAGAGTTCCAGGAAGAATATTCCGCCAGGCTGGCTGCGCCAGCGCAAGCACCAGCAAAGGCGGCCACCAAATCGCAACTCGCCCTCGACAAGATTGTGGCTGGCCGAACTGCCGCTGATGTCACGGGGAGGAGTGAGCAGCCATTGCTTGCCGGCGGGAATGGGATGTATCGGCAGGATTTCATTACCGCCGATTACGGGCACTTCGTCGAGAATGCGTTTTTGACGGCGGCGGCTGACCCGCTCTCGACGTTCTCCATCGATGTCGACACGGCGTCTTACTCAATTGTGCGGCGATTTGTGAACGAGGGAAAACTGCCGCCGATCGACGCGGTGCGGATCGAGGAGATGATCAATTATTTCACTTACGATTATCCGCAGCCGAAAGCGGATGAGCCGTTCTCGATCAATCTCGAAGTGGCGAGTTGTCCGTGGGAACCATCGCATCGGCTGGTGCGGATCGGACTCAAGGGACGCGAGATCGCGCAGGATAAGCGCGGCGCGAGCAATCTGGTGTTTCTGCTCGATGTCTCCGGCTCGATGACTCCGGCGGAGCGGTTGCCGCTGGTGAAACAGGCGATGCGGTTGCTGGTGGAGAAGCTAACGGAGAATGATCGGGTCGCGATCGTGGTTTACGCAGGGGCGTCGGGCGTGGCGCTGCCTTCGACGACAGGCGATCACAAGGAGCAGATTCTTTCGGCGCTGGAGAATTTGCAGCCCGGCGGGTCGACGAACGGCGCGGAAGGAATCGGGCTCGCTTACAAAATCGCGGCCGACAATTTCATCAAAGGGGGAGTGAACCGGGTGATCCTGGCGACCGACGGCGATTTCAATATCGGCGTGACCAGTCAGGGTGAGCTCATTCGGTTGATCGAGGAGAAGGCGAAGAGCGGCGTCTTCCTGAGCGTGCTCGGGGTTGGCGATGACAATCTGAAGGATGGAACGATGCAGAAGCTGGCGGACAAAGGGAACGGAAACTACGCCTATCTCGATTCACTCGATGAAGCGCGGAAGGTCCTCGTCCAGCAAATGAATGGCACGCTGGTGACGATCGCGAAAGATGTGAAGGTGCAGGTGGAATGGAATCCGGCGCGCGTCGCGTCGTATCGGCTGATCGGTTACGAGAAGCGGCTGCTGCGGAAAGAGGATTTTAACAACGACAAGATCGATGCCGGTGAGATCGGGGCCGGGCACACGGTGACGGCGTTGTATGAAGTGGTGCCGGTGGGGGCGACAGTGAGTCCGAGTGTGCCGCCGGTGGACGCGCTGAAGTACAGCTCGCCGGCGTCGCAGACACGGCCGTCAACTTCTAACGAGATGCTGACGGTAAAGCTGCGCTACAAAAAACCTGATGGAGATAAGAGCGAGCTGATCCAGCAGGCGCTGGTCGATGACGGGAAGCAGTTCGCGAATGCGTCCGCTGATTCCAAGTTCGCCGCGGCGGTGGCGGAATTTGGAATGTTGCTGCGCGATTCGGAGTTTAAAGGAAACGCGACGGTAGGTTCCGTCCGCCAATGGGCTGAGGAAGGCAAAGGGACGGATGCAAATGGCTATCGCGCGGGGTTCATCGAGCTGGTCCGCAAGGCGGAGGCGCTGAAGAAAGGCTAAATTTGGAACCCAGGAAGCCAGGAGGAGAGGAAGGGAAAGAAAATGAATAAATCAGGAAAGCAGGAAAGCAGGAACGAAAACAGCGAGCCAGAACTTCTTTTTCCTGCATTCCTATTTTCCTGATTCATGATCTTTGCCTTCTCCTGGTTTCCTGGCTTCCAAATCAAAGATTTTCAGTCGACTCAGTGAACTCCGCCGGTTTCACCCGCATGGCGAGGAAGGCGCCGCTGAGCAGGATGGTGGCGCTAAGGAGTTGGGCGAAGGAGAGGCGCTCGTGGAAAATGAGGGCGGAGAGACTGAGCGCGCCGAGCGGGCAGAGGAGCTGAAGTGTTTGGGCGAGGGCGACGCCGAGCTCCTGAATGGCGACGTAGTAAAAGACGTGCGCCATGGTGATGCAGGTGACGGCGGAGATGGCGAGGATGAGATTCACCTGCCAGCTCACGTGCAGTGGCGTGGCGATGTTGCCGAAGGCGCACGTGAGCGGAAGGAGCAGCGCCGAGGTGATGAGGCTGACGATGCCGAAGCTGAGCACCGAGCCGAGTTTCGCGGCCGGGCGTTTCACGAAGGTGCCGTAGAGCGCCCAGCAGACCGTCGAGGTAGCAGCGATGAGCATTCCGCGAAGAGCGAGATGGCCGATGTTCGTGCCTGGTTGAAACCAGAAGACGCCAACCGCGCCGAATAATCCCAGGACGGTGCCGAGCTGGAACTGCCATTGGCGCAGCACGCTCCGCTCTTCCGGGAAGAACATGAGCGCGAGCAGCGCGGTCACGATCACGGAAGAGCGCGCAAAGATGGCGTAAACGCCCGGGCCTATATAAAAGAGGGCGACTGTTTGCGTGACCTGATGCACAACATTCGGCAGCGCCGGGACGAGGCAAAGACGGAAGGCGCCCCAATCCAGCCGCGGCCCGCCGCGACGCAGCCGCAGAAAAACGAGCGGAGCGATGGCGAGGCAAGCGACGCTGTAGCGGTAAAAGTTTTGCGCCCAAACATCGTAGTAGCGCAGCAGGTAATATTGGAAGAGTGACGGCAGCGACCAGACGACGACGGTGGAAAAAAGGGCCAGGTAACCGCGCGGGAGGTGACGGGCAAGTCTGCGTCGCATTTAATTTCGGTGGGATTTTGCTCGCTTAGGGGCGATGGATTGCGCAGTAAATGTCGGCGGAGGAGAAGAGATGACCATTTTAAAACATCAAGCATTAAGAGCTGCGGTGATGGCACTGGCCGGCATGGCGATGAGCGTGCAGGCCAAACCGGCGGGCGGATCTTCGGCCAATCACGTGAACAAAGGCGTGGAGCTCGCCCAGCAAAAGCAATATGACCAGGCGATCGCGGAGTTTAATGCCGCGATCGAGGCCGATCCAAAGAACGTGCGCGCCTATAATGATCGAGGCACGGTTTATCGGGCGCAGCAAAAATTCCCCGAAGCGCTGGCCGATTTCGCCAAGGCGATCGAGATCGCTCCTACTGATCCGATGGGTTATTTCGAGCGCGGCCAGACGTTGATGATGCAAAAACAATATACCGACGCGATGGCCGATCTGAACAAGGCAGTCGAGCTCAAGCCCGATGACCTAAACGCGCTGCGCATGCGCGGCTTTGCCGAAATCGGGCTGACCGATTGGGACAAGGCCGTCGCCGATTTCACGGCCGTTATTCAGGCGCAGCCGACCGATGCGCAGGCTTACGAGCGGCGCGGCTTCGCGCTGCGCAGTCAGAAGAAATTCAAGGAAGCGATAGACGATTACAGCAAGAGCCTTGAGATCAAGCCGGACCCGGACGTGTACGCCAAGCGCGGCTACACCTATGTCACTTACCTGCAGGATTACGAAAAAGGCATCGCCGATTACGAACAGACGCTGAAGATTAATCCAAACGACTACGATACGCAGCAGCGCCTGCAATATGCCCGCAATTTCCTCGCAGCCAAAAACGCGACTCCGCCACCGGCGCCCACTCCGACTCCGTCGCCGGGACTGTTCACGCCACTGAACATTGGGATCGGGCTGGCCGTGTTGTTGATTTTGGTGGCGATCATTTTCGCGGTGTCCCGACGGCGCGGCGGCGATGATGTGTCGGACTCGAGCGGGAGAATCCGGTAACTCGAACTAGCCGCAAACGCGCGTCATCCCGGGCGGAGTCGAGGGATCCCGTTGCGCAACCTAGACGCTAACTTCCGCGGGCTCCCTCGACTCCGCTTCGCTTCGCTCGGGATGACAGGCAGGTCCGTTGAGTTTGCCACACGCTGCCCGCCTGCCGCCGGGGACGGATGGCAGCTCCAACGCTCCGCTCGGGGTGGCGCCCGATCTCGTTACGCGCCCCAGAAATATCTTTGACAGCCCCGAGCGCGCTGTTAATTTCGAGTCGCTTTCTGCGCGGACGAAGCGGTCCCATGGTCGTTCCACTTGGCGGCTCTGGGACTTTTGCTTCTCTGGCGAAGGCGTAACCGGTTTGCCCATGTAGCTCAGTTGGTAGAGCACGTCCTTGGTAAGGACGAGGTCACCGGTTCAATCCCGGTCATGGGCTCCAGTGGAAGGGGAGCTCGACCATTACACCAAAGACGAGACGCAGTTTAGTTAGAAAAGGACAACTACAATGGCCAAGGAAGCATTTAAACGCGATAAGCCGCACGTGAACGTCGGCACCATCGGTCACGTCGACCACGGCAAGACGACTATTACCGCCGCCATCACCACCATTCTCGAGAAAAAGGGACTGGCGGAGGCGCGCAAATACGACGACATCGATAACGCGCCCGAGGAAAAGGAACGCGGCATCACCATCAACACCGCGCATGTGGAATACCAGAGCGAGAAGCGGCACTATGCCCACGTCGATTGCCCCGGCCACGCTGACTATGTCAAGAACATGATCACAGGCGCGGCGCAAATGGACGGCGCCATTCTCGTCGTCTCCGCTGCCGATGGCCCGATGCCGCAGACCCGCGAGCACATTCTTCTCGCGCGGCAGGTCGGCGTTCCGTCCATCGTCGTGTTCCTCAATAAAGTGGACATGGTGGACGATCCCGAGCTGCTCGATCTGGTGGAAATGGAAGTGCGCGATCTGCTCACCCAATATGAATTTCCGGGCGACAAAATCCCGATCGTCAAAGGCAGCGCGCTCAAGGCGCTCGACGGCGACGCTGAGCAGGAGAAGAACATCCTGGCGCTAGTCTCCGCGATCGACGACTACATCCCGGTGCCGGATCGGCCGATTGATCAGCCGTTCCTCATGCCGGTGGAAGATGTGTTCAACATTGAAGGCCGCGGGACGGTGGCGACCGGTCGTGTCGAGCGCGGCATTCTCAAGAAGATGGAGGAAGTCGAGATCGTCGGTATTAAAAACACGGCCAAGACGGTGGCGACCGACATCGAGATGTTCCGCAAGCTGCTCGATGAAGCGCGTGCGGGCGATAACGTCGGCGTGCTGCTCCGTGGCACGAAGAAGGAGGACATCGAGCGCGGCCAGGTCATCGCCAAGCCCGGCACGATCAAGCCGCACAAGAAATTTAAGGCGGAAGTTTACGTGCTGAGCAAGGAAGAAGGCGGCCGTCACACGCCGTTCTTCACCAATTACCGGCCACAATTTTATTTCCGGACTACTGACGTGACCGGCACAGTGAAATTGCCCGATGGCGTGGAAATGGTCATGCCGGGCGATAACGTCGCAATCGAGGTGGAATTGATCACGCCGATTGCGATGGAAAAGACGATCCGATTCGCAATTCGCGAAGGCGGGAAAACGGTCGGCGCCGGTCGCGTGAGCGATATTCTGGACTGAGGAAAATGCCGATTGCCGAGCGACGAATGCCGAATGAGAGTTGATCAATCGAAAATCGCCAATCGAAATTCGAAAATCCCGCAGACGCCAGTAGCTCAATTGGTAGAGTAGCGGTCTCCAAAACCGTCGGTTGGGGGTTCGAGTCCCTCCTGGCGTGTGGTTAAGGATGAAGGATGAATTATGAAGGATGAAATCACCGGCGGTTTCCGCGGGCTTTCTCTTTTTTCATCCTTCCGCATTCATCCCTTATCCTTTGTATGATCGCCAAGGTCAGAAACTTCTTCACTGAAGTGAAGGTCGAGCTGCAGAAAGCTTCCTGGCCCTGGGATCCGAAAGAGAAAGGTATTCGCCGATACAAGGAACTGACTGATTCTACTTTGGTCGTGATTATCGCCATGCTGCTTCTTGGCGGTTATGTCGCCCTATTTGATTTCATTCTTGTCAACCTGGTTCACTTCTTTACTCGCGTTCATTAAAGATGGCTCAGGCACTGGCAGCTAAGGATCAATGGTTCGTCGTCCACGTGCTCTCCGGGCAGGAGAACAAGGTGCGCGATAATATTGAGAAGCGGGTCAAGACCGAGGAGATGAGTGACGTCATTTACGAAGTGCTGGTGCCGACTGAGCGCGTCTCCGAAATCAAAAAGGGCAAAAAGAGCGAGACGACGCGGAAATTCTTCCCCGGCTATCTCATCGTCAACATGCACCTGCTCGATGAAAATAATCAACTGGTCGATCGCACCTGGTATTTCATCAAGGACACGCCGGGTGTGATTGGTTTTGCCGGAACCAAGGACAAGCCGATTCCGATGCGGCAATCGGAAGTAGATTCGATGCTCGCGCAAATGAAGGAGCGCGAAGAGAAGGTGAAGCCAAAGGTTAGCTTCGAAGTCGGTGAGACGGTGAAAGTAGCTGACGGCCCATTCCAGAACCAGAATGGCATCGTTGAAGAAATCGACCCGGAGCGGGGGAAACTGCGCGTCTCGGTCACCATCTTTGGTCGTGCTACCCCGGTGGAGCTGGAATACTGGCAGGTAGAGAGAGGATAGTCATCCCGAGCGAAGTCGAGGGATCCCGATGCGCTACCCTAAAAGCAACTTCCACGGGATTCTTCGACTCCGCTTCGCTCCGCTCAGAATGACAGAGTAATTTATGGCAAAAGAAGTAATAGCTCACATCAAACTTCAGATACCTGCGGGACAGGCAAACCCAGCGCCTCCCGTTGGCACCGCGCTGGGGCCTCGTGGCGTCAACATCATGGCCTTCTGCAAGGAGTTCAACGCCGTGACGCAGAAGCAGGCTGGTGACATTCTGCCGGTCGTTATTACCGTCTTCAAAGATAAGAGCTTCACCTTTGTTACGAAAAGTCCTCCCGCCGCCGTTTTATTAAAGAAAGCGGCTAACATAGCGGCCGGCTCCAAGGAACCTAACAAGATCAAGGTGGGCAAAGTTACGCGCAAACAGGTGATGGATATCGTCAACACCAAGCGCAAAGACCTTAACGCCCGCAGCGATGAAGCTGCTTTCCGTGTTATTGCCGGCACCGCCCGGCAGATGGGTCTCGAAGTGGTAGACTAAACACTTTCCTGGCGAGGTTGCGGACATTCCTCTAGACTTTCCGCCTCAACCTGACATTCGATATGGAAGTGTCTGAGCAAGCCTCGCCACTGCGTCGTCCGCGGGCGGAGAAGTTCACAGATGCGGGCGAGCGGCCCTGGCTGGACCTTCCCAACGCGGAGGAGGAACTTCAGGCAAAGGTCAATCGAGGCGAGCTGACACTGGAGGAGGCGGCCAGGTGTCGTTATTGGCGCGAGCGCGGCTATCTCATCCTGCCTCGCGCGATTGAGACGGGATTACTCGACCAAGTCTGGAGTGCGTACGAGGAAGCGATCAGGAACGGCACTGTCACTTTGCAGCCGGAAGCGTCTTGCCCGGAAGATCCGTTTCCCGGTCGTTTTCTCGATCCGCACTTGCGCGTTCCGGAAGTCTGCCGGGTCATGCGCCATCCGACCATTCTCCATTGGGCGCGACTACTCCTGGGCCGGGAACCGGCGCCGTTTCAGACGATTTCGATCGCAACGGGTATCTTTCCTACGTCCAGGTCTACGAACCGCACATTTGCGGTCTTATCGAGCAACATCAGCTCCCGGAGGAACACTTTCTGGCGCGTAAAGGCGACGTGCTATTCTGGCACGCGAACTTGTTGCACGGCGGTTCGCTTCGGCGTAACCCACGACTTTCCCGCAAGGCGCTTGTCTGCCACTACTTCGCCGAAGGAGTTTTTTGTTACCATGACCTCAGCGCGGCAAAGTCGCGCCCGTTCTCCGGGACTTGCCTGGTCGAGCAGCACCGCTAGTGCTGGTTAACATGTGGCAGTGGGAACCTTAATCTCAAGGCGCCGCTAGTTTAGCTATTCGCCAGCTGAACTGATTTGAACTAGTGCGGAAGAATCTCAGGTTGACATTGATAATATCGCGGTGGCACGCACATCAATTGCTGGTCTGGCTTTGTTGTCTCCTGGCGGTGGCATGTTCCCGTCCACCCGCTGCAGAAAAAGGTGCCGTGCAATTAAGCGTACTGATGGACGCCGATGTCACGGGCGATTGGCATCGGTTCATTCGCGAGTTCGAAGCAGAGAACCCGCGTATTCACATTAACTACATCGAGGGCCCGAGCGAGACCAACGCGCGCGAAGACCTTTATGTCACCTCGTTGCTGAGCGGGCGCGCGGTCTACGATCTCATTTTCGCCGATGTGGTGTGGGTGCCGAAGTTCGCCGCGGCGGGTTGGCTGGAGGACCTGACCGATCGCTGGCCGGCGGAGCGCTGGAACGGATTCATCCCCGGCGCGCTCGAGGGCGGCAAATACAAAGGCCGCATTTATCGCGTGCCGCAACACATCGATGTCGGGATGTTGTTTTACCGGCGCGATCTGCTGGAAGCGGCGAAGGAGCAGCCGCCCGCGACTTTGGACGAGTTGTTGCGCGTCGCGCAGAAGCTGCAGCGGCCGGAGCAGCTCTGGGGTTTTGTCTGGCAGGGGAAGCAGTACGAAGGATTGATCTGCGATTTCATGGAGGTGCTGACGGGCTTCGGCGGCTTCTGGATTAATGGGGAGACCGGTGAAGTGGGTCTTGATCGGCCGGAAGCGATTGGCGCGCTCGAGTGGATGCGTGGCGCGATCCATCGCGCTGGCATTTCGCCGCCGGGCACTACCACTTACACCGAAGAAGAAGGGCGGCTGATGTTCCAGTCCGGTCGCGCGGTATTTCACCGCAACTGGCCGTTTGTCTTCATCACTTCGCAGCAACCGGATTCCGCAGTGCGCGGCAAAGTAGGAATCAAGCCGATGCCGGCGACAGAGAAAGGCCGTCCCGCCGCGACGCTGGGTGGCTGGGGAATGTGCATCGCCAAAAATTCGCCACATAAAGAGGAGGCATGGAAGTTTTGCCAATATGTCAGCGCATTGCCGCAGGTGTTGCGCATTCAGGCCAGCCGCGGATCGCCGCCGGCGCTCAAGGCTTACTACGAGCAAAGTGACGACCCAGCTCGCAAAGATCTTTACGCAGTCATGCAGACTGCCGTTGTCCGGCCGCGCATCCCGCAGTACGCCCAAGCCTCCGACATTCTCCAGCGTTACGTCAGCGCAGCACTGACAGAACGAATGACGGCCGACGATGCCATGGCCGGCGCGGCCAGGGAAACGCGTTTGCTTTTGCGTCAATGAAAACGCGCACCAGCGATCAGAGCTTCGGCGCGCTGCTCGTCTCGCCAGCAGCTGCGTTCATTCTTTGCATCGCCATTTACCCGATTGTGCGCGTGCTTTTGGTTAGTTTCTTCGCGCAAAACCTCGGCACGCAGCTCGAGCCGAAGTTCATCGGTCTCGATAACTACGTCCGGCTGGTCAATGACGGCCACTTCTTCCAAACGCTGCGCACGACGTTGTTCTTCACCCTTGTTTCGGTAATGATCGAGCTGCTGCTGGGTCTCGGCTTCGCGCTTCTGCTCGATCAACGTTTCCGCGGTCGCAGCTTCGCGCGCGCCGCCATGCTCATCCCATGGGCGTTGCCGACTGCAGTGCTGGCCTGGGCCTGGAGCTGGATTTTCAATGATCAATTCGGCGTACTCAATGACCTGCTCCATCGCCTCGGCGTGCTGTCGCGTCCGGTAGCGTGGCTCGGCAATGGACCAACTGCGCTCTTTGCCATCATCCTGGCCGATGTCTGGAAAACCGCGCCCTTTGCCATGATCATTCTGCTCGCCGGTTTGCAGAATATCCCGGCGCAGTTGTATGAATCAGCCGCGATCGATGGCGCCGGCAGTTTGAAGCGCTTCCGCTTTATCACCCTGCCGTTGCTCGGGCCTTCCATCATGCTCGCGCTGCTCTTTCGCGCGATTCAATCGTTCGGCATTTTCGACCTTGTCTTTGTCATGACCGGTGGCGGCCCGGGCGGCGCGACGGAAACGCTCGCCATCTACAGCTACAACACCTTCCTGCGCTATCTCGATTTCGGCTACGGCTCCGCCACGATTGTGGTCAGCTTCGTGGTCATGGCGGTGTGCGCCGCCGGCATCTACTGGCCACTCTCGCGCCTGCGATTCGCAAGCGAATGAAGCGCTCGATCTTCTATCTGTTGCTTTGGCTGGCCGTGATCTGGTGTCTGGGTCCATTTCTTTGGCAAATCATCACCTCGCTAAAGACCAACGAAGAGATCTCAGCGCTTCCTGTCACCTATTTGCCGCATAACGCCGGCTGGCAGCATTACGATGCGCTTTTTATTCGCAAACCGTTCGCGCGTTATCTGCTCAACAGCTTCATCATTGCGAGCATCTCCACGATTTTGTGCGTGGGCCTGAGCGCGCTCGCCGCTTATAGTTTCTCGCGACTGCGTTTGCGCGGCGCGCGCTTCATGCTCGGCGGCCTGATAACCATTTCGCTTTTCCCGCCCATCATCTTCTTTTTCCCACTTTACGAGATGATGCGCAGAGCTGGCTTATTGAATAATCCGCTCGCGCTCATCATCCCTTACACCACTTTCAATCTGCCGTTCTCGATCATCGTCCTCGCCACCTTCTTTCGCGGCGTTCCCCGGGACATTGAAGACGCCGCCAAGGTAGATGGATTCGGCCGCTTGCAAATTTTGTGGCGTATCATTTTGCCGCTGGCCGCGCCGGCTCTCGCCACCACCGCCATCCTCGTCTTCATCTTCGCGTGGAACGAATTCCTTTTTGCTCTCACTTTCATGACGGAGGAGCGAAGGAAAACCGTCACCGCCGGAATCGCGACCCTGAGCGGGACAACGGTTCATGAAACGCCGTGGGGCCCAATCGCAGCGGCGGTAGTTGTGAGCACCATCCCGCTCATTATTCTGGTTGTGATCTTCCAACGACGCATCATCCAGGGACTGACCGCCGGCGCCGCGAAAGGGTGAATCGACTTTGGTTCTGTCCTCGTTAGCTCGGCCGTCACTCGCGGCACTAGCCGGCAGATCGCGGATCGACTTCATCGAATTAAGATCGACATGTCAAAACGTGCCGGGCATTTTCTCATCCGGTGAATGACGCTGTTTCTGAGGAGGCGGAGGCCAGCATCATCGCTCGCGAAAGATTACGCGTCCTGATGATTGGCTTCTATGTGCGTGGCGGGATAATGCTGTTTTTCGGTTGTTTCTTCCTGATATACCTCGCGATGTTTATAGGGTTGTCGTTCATTCCAGAGTCCGGATGGAATCAATCTCCTGCCATGACTGCTTCTCCACATGCATTGGCTTCATCCACGCCAGTTCCTCATCCTTCCTCGCAAGCGTCGCCGCCACCGCCTATCTTCTTTCGCCTCATGGCTGGAGTATTTGGTGGAGTGACGCTCTTGATCTGGGCGATTAGTGCGATAAGCGCCTACGCCGGCAGGTGCATTCAAAAACGACGGCGCAAGCTCTTCATCTATATCATGGCTGGATTGAACTGCCTCTTTATCCCTTACGGGACATTGCTAGGTGTCTTCGCCTTTATTATTCTCGGATCGCCAGCAGCGGCTCGAGAGTTTGAGCTAAAGACGAACTACTAACTGCAATCTAATTGTGGTGCCCTGGTTCACCACTGCCGAGGTATTCCCATTCCTGCAACGCAATCGGCACGTTGCCGTTCTTCCAAGCGAAGTCGTGAAAAGCGCGCAGATTGAACTTATCGCCTTGCTGAAGACGCGCTGCCGCGAGAAATTGGATGATCTGCAGTTTGCCTATCTGGTAGGAGATGGCCTGACCGGGAGCGGTGGAGAAGGCGATAGCTTCCTGACGCGCGGTTCCGCTATCCATCGGCACCTTTTCTTCGAGATACTTGGCTGCTTGTTCTAACGAGAACTGGCCAAGAGCGAGCTTCACATCGACTTCGACGCGCAGGGCGCGCAGGCGCATAAAGTTGTAGATGATCTCGCGCGTATGCGGGCTGTCATCGAACAAGCCGGCCCGCAACATCATCTCCTCGGCATAGAAGCCAATACCTTCGTTCGCACCGGAGTCGTAGTAATGCCGGCGGATAGGGTCTTCATGTTTCCAGGAAAGGCAAAGCTGGAAGTAGTGACCGGGGATACCTTCATGCACAATGAGTGGCCGTGGGTCCTGGGCGGTGGCGTGCCAGAAGTAGCCAAGCTCGCCAGTTGGTTCGCCGACGTAGCGCACACAGTTTTCCGTCAAACGCGAAGGCGAAGTGAAGTCATCATTTTCGCCGAAGCCGATTGCGGCCAGATACTCCGGGATCGGCCGCAAGGTATAACGCTGGACCCAATCCGGCACAGTGAGAATGTTGTTCTTCTGCAGGAACTGGCGAATCTGATCTTCATTCGCCGCGGCATCCTTCACCCAACTCTCCGTGTTCTGCGCAAGCTGGAGTGGCGGAACATTGCGATTGCGTTCTCGCTCGTATGTTTCGAAGGTCACGGCCCGGTTCCATTCCTGCTGACCCATGGCGAGAATTTCCTCTGGTGAGTAAGGATAAAGCGCGACGTTTCTCAGGAAAAAAACGTAAGCGTCGCGACCGAGTGCGGTCTCCTGCGGCAACGATGGCAGGCGTTCCTGCAAAACACGGCGGAAGTTTTCCAAAGCATCAGCCGCTCGCTCAGTCGCGCTCTTCAAGTCCTCCGCCTTCAACGTGGTGTGTGGCGCGAGGGCCGCTGACATTTTGTGCAGCTGTGGGCGGATGTTCGATAGGGACTGAATCGCTACGCTCGCGAATGGCGCAGGCGGATTGTTCAGATTCTCCTGCGCGCTCTGCAAGATGGCCGGGATGTTCTCCAGCCGGGTGAGAATCTCCCTGCTGCGAGCGGCATCATATGGCGCCGGGACAGTGAGAGCTTCGAGGACGGCGGTAAGAGTTTGCTCGATGTAGAAATTGGGGTCGCGTTGCCACCGTGGATTGCGTTCGAGTTCCCATCGCACGCGCGCGAAAGCGGAGCCGAGCAGGCGGTAATCGACCTGCTGTGGCACAGGTGCAGTTTTCGTTTCGAGGTTTTTCCAGCGTGATTCAAAGCCGGCCAAATCTTCGCGGCGCTTTTCAATCGACGGGCGCGACCAGTCGCGTTTGCCACCGGGGCGCTCGATGCGGTTGACGTCGTCGCCGGTGAAAGGCGCGTATTGTGCCCGCCATCTCCAGAAATCGGCGCCGAGTTTTTGCAGTGAATCTTCTTCGCCGTAGACGTGGCTAAGGAGAGCGAGGAGGCAAACTGCGGCCGTTGCGAACTTCATCATGCGCGATCTTGTTAGCCGGCGCGGCGGGCGAACAGGAAAATTATTTCATTCCCTCAGCCATGACAGCACCCGATTGAATTTTGTCGGCGTGACGGGCCAGCTCATCGCGGAGGACACGCGTGAGTGCTGCATCGTGCCAGATGATCATGTCAGTATCATGTTTCCTGGTGTCGTTGTTCTGCCAGCCTTCGTTCCACCAGCAAAATGCAATAAGAGCCGGCCAGTTCCCGGAAAAAATCTCTTCGAGCGCGTCGCGGGCCCACTCCGCCGCAGCGCAATGTTTGTTGCGCAAAGCGCAGCCGAACTCAGCGATGATCACCGGTTTGCCGGGCGCGGTTTTCGTCAGCCGGCCATAAGCGGCGGTTAGCTTCGAGTGGAAACTCTCGCATCCATCGCTCGGTGTGAGCGCGCCGTAGATGCTCAGCGCGACCCAGTCGCAATACTGTTCACCCGGAAAGTATTTCTCGAAGGCGTTCCACTTCTGCTCCGGCTCGTCGTACCAGTTGACGTGCCAGATCCATTGCAGGTTCTCCGCGTTTTCGCTCCGCATGAGATCGACGATGTGGCGATAGGCCGCGATATAATTCGCCGGTCCGCTGCGCGCGCCTCCGTTCCACCTGCCATTCCAGCTAAACCATTTCCCGTTAGGTTCAGTTCCCCACTCGATGAGAATGGGCGAGCGAAACGCTTTCGCGGCCCGTGCCCATGCGCGCAGATCGCCGTCGAATTCACCGGCGATGATCCTGTCCAAGCTGAACGTTTTCTCGACGCGCGATTGCTCAACGCTGGACCGCAGCATCAGCCGGACGTATGGGATTTTCCCCAAAGCGCGAATCCAATCACAGGTCGATTCGGGAAAGGCGCGCGATTCAAACCAGTTGTCTGAGAAATAAATCCAGGTCGTCTTCGCGCCGACTGTGTCTTCATAATGGTTGACGTCCGCGGGCGCGACATCGTGTTCCGTAGGATCGTGAGTGTCGGTGCCGACCCCGTCGTAGTAGAAACCGTGATATAATTTGCCTGGCGGCGGCGTCGCAATCGGCGCTGCGCCGCGCAGAGGTATGACGAACGGATTGAAAAGGGAAATCCAAGTCATCCCGAGCGCAGCGAAGCGCAGTAGAGGGATTCCGTGGCGTAACGTGCTCGTAACTTCCACGGGATCCTTCGACTCCGCTTCGCTCCGCTCAGAATGACCGTGCGCGGAAATCAGCCTTCCCAGAAGAATTTCGTCGGGCGTTTGATCTCAGCCGGCAGACTTTTGTGCACCGGGCAATTGAGCGCGGTCTGCTCGAGTGTTTCGCGATACGGTGAATCCGGCGGCAGCGGAATGTGAACTTCCGCGGGAAGCGCGACGATGCGCCGAGGCGGGTTTTTCGACATTTCTTTCTCCACTGAGACCCGCATGCCGCGCAAATCGGCTCCGAGCTCTTCCGCTTTAATCCCCATTGTCGTGCTGATGCAGGTGCCGAGCGCGGTGGCGACAAGATCGGTGGGCGAGAATGTTTCACCTTTCCCTTTGTTATCCGAGGGCGCGTCCGTCTCGATGCGCGACTGCGAAGGGCCGTGCGTCGCGCGGCAATGCAAGTCGCCGGTGTACTCGATGGAAACGTTGACCATATCTGAAATATGTAATGTGATGAGTGCCTTGTCATCCCGAGCGAAG
>JBBPYF010000068.1:0-5004 GCA_038200165.1 Chthoniobacterales bacterium
CGGGCCCCGCGCCCCCCCCCCCCCCCCGCCCCCCCGGGCCGCTACCCGGCGGCGCGGCATTGCCGGGTTGAAATGACCAGGCGCGCAAACGAATCAATGCGCATGCCAGTCGCTGAGTTTCCCGAAGTCCGCGATGTCGCGCAACCGCAGAGGACCTCGTTCCGGCGACGTGTCTTCATCAGCGTGTTTCGCTTTCTCGTCGTGCTCGCGCTTGGGGCATCGGTGGGCGGCGGTTGGTATCTGGCCAAGCGCGGCTTCGGTCGTTCCTGGCGCGCGCTCGTGGTCGACGAACTGCACAAACATGGTGTCGAAGCTTCGGTGCGCCGGCTCACGCTCGATCCTTTCCGCGGACTCGTCGCGCAGGACGTGCGCATCTTCGATTACAAACATCGCGAGAACACCGTGGCGCAGATCAGCCGCGTCTCGCTCGACGTGAACTACGCCGCCCTCATGCAGCGGCAGCCATTTTTAAACGCGATCGATATTCGTGATGCGCAGGTCATTTTACCGCTCCCTGCCGGGGCCGATCCGAGATCTCCGCGCGCGGAAATTCAAAATCTGCACGCCCATATCTATTTTCCGCCGGAGCAGATTTATCTCAGCCAGGCCGATGGCGTTTTCTGCGGCGTGCATTTTTCGGCGACGGGGCAGCTGATCAGGCGCAAGGATTACCAGCCGTCGCAGCAGATCTCCGAGGAGGAATGGCGGGCGCGCCTCATCTTGTTCCAGCGCGTCGTGAGCGAGCTGAGCAAGTTTCAATTCCAAACGCAGCCGCATCTTCAGCTCAAGTTCAGCGGCGACGTGGCGCACCTCGAAGATGCGCGCGTCACCGGCAGCTTGCGAGCGGAGCGATTTCGCCGTGGTCCTTACGAATGGCGCGGGCTGCGAATGGCGGGCGAATTTGCCGATCAAACCCTCAGTCTGACGCAATGCGAATGGCAGGATGATTTCGGCAATGTGAAGGCGAGCGGCCTGTGGCATCGCGCCGATGGGACGCTCAAGTTCCAGGCGCGCAGCAATCTCAACCTGCAGACGCTCCTCGATGCCTTCGGCGCCGGGGACATCGTCGCCGATTTCAATTTTCTCGCGCCTCCCCGATTCGAAGTTTCCGGTCATGGACGCATCGGCGAAGGCCAGCCGCAATGGCAGGCCATCGGCCGCATGGCGTTCGACCGGTTTACTTACAAGGCAATTCCATTCACTGGTGCGAGCGCGGAATTTTCCTGGGACGGCGCGCGCACGATGTTGCGCGACGTTCACCTGCGCCATCAAAGCGGCGAGCTGCTCGCGCAGTTGCTCGATGCGCCGGATGATTTTCGGCTCGATTTCATCTGCACCATCGACCCAAACGCGCTGCGCTCCCTCGCGCCCGCTGGTCTGCGCGAATTTGTGAACGATTGGGATTGGCCGCAGAAGTCGAACGTGCGACTCACCATTCGCGGCACGAGCCGTGACCCGGCGACATGGAAAGGCGATGGCCGTTTGCAACTGGAGCGCGGCCGTTTCCGCACCGTCGGCTTTAACAGCGCGTCGTCCGATGTTCACCTGGGCGACGGCGCCGTCACTTACGAAAACTTCCGCGTCACGCGCGATGAAGGCGTCGCCACCGGCACGTTTGTTTACGATTTCGCCCACCACGAAACGCGCGCGAACAACGTGCGCTCCACCTTGCGGCCCACGGAAGCGATTTACTGGATCGACCCGAAGCTGCTGAAAGTGGTGACGCCGTACAAATTCAGCGCGCCGCCGACTGTCACCGCCAACGGCGTTTACCAATTCCACGGCGGCAAGGACACACATCTTGAGATCAACATCGAGGGCGCGAAAAAGATGGAATATGTTTTCCTCGGTAAAACGCTGCCGTTAGAGCGCGTCGCGGCGAAGTTGATTTTGACCGACGACAGGCTCCAGATCACCGACCTGAGCGGCTCGGTTTTCTCCGGAACACTCCGCGGCCACGCCGATGTTTCGCTGGCTAAAAATGATCAGCATTACCAGGCCGCCATCGCGGCGGACCACATTGATTTCCCGCGCCTGACCGATCTCTACTTCAATTACAAAATCGCGCAGGGTTCGATGAACGGCCGATACGAATGGAGCGGCACGGGCAGCGATGCGCGGTCGATGGTCGGCAGTGGTGAGATCGATGTGCGCAACGGCGATGTCTTCGCTATTCCATTGTTCGGGCCATTATCCGATCTTCTGAACGCAGTCATTCCGGGCCTCGGCTATCGCGTCGCGCGCAAAGCCAGCATGTCATTTTCAATCAAAGACGGCGTCATCCGCACCTCCGACTTTCATGTGGATGCCGGCGCGTTCGGCATGGTTGGCCACGGCGATTCACATTTTCTCGATGACAAAATCGACTTCGATTTGCGGGTCGATGCGACCGGCCCCGGCGTCGTGCTCACGCCGCTCTACAAGTTTTTCGAGTATCGGGCCGAAGGAAGTCTCAGCCACCCGACGTGGCGGGCGAAGAACTTCTAATGACAAAGCTCTTGCTCGGCGCCCACATGTCCATCGCTGGCGGGCCGCACGCCGCCATCGAGCGCGCCTGCTCCATCAACTGCACCGCGATGCAGATCTTCGTGAAGAACAACATGCAATGGTTCGCGCGCCCACTCACGCGGCCGGAGATTCGCGCGTTTCTCGAACACGCGCAGCGGTGCCAGCTCGCCGCGGTTTTTGCGCACGCGAACTACCTCATCAATCTCGCGGCCACCAATCCGCAGTTTCACGCCAACTCGATCAAAGCGTTGCGGGAAGAACTCACGCGCGCCGATCAACTGAAGCTACCCTTTCTGGTCATGCATCCCGGAGCGCATATGGGCGCGGGTGAAGAAGCTGGGTTACGCAAGATCGTTTCCGCGATCGATCAGGTCTTCGAGCAAATCCCCAAGGTGAAAACGAAGATCGCGCTCGAGACGACGGCCGGGCAGGGCTCATGTCTCGGTCGGAGCTTCGAGCAGCTTGCATTCGTCATCGAAAACGTCCGCGAACCGGAGCGTCTCTGCGTTTGCCTCGATACGGCGCACGTCTTCGCCGCCGGTTACGACATCACTTCCGACGCCGCGGTGAAAAAGACATTCCGCGAATTCGACCGCGTCATCGGACGCCCGCGCCTTGTCGCCGCCATTCACATGAACGACTCGAAAACCGACCGCGGCTCGCGCGTCGATCGCCATGCGCACATTGGGGAAGGCAAGATCGGGCTGGCAGCGTTTCGTTTCATCATGAACGCGCCGCGGTTCCGCAAAATTCCGAAAGTGCTGGAAACGCCGAAGGGCAAAGAGCTGAAGGAAGATGTAGCGAATATGAAACGGTTGCGAGCTCTCGTCATTCCTCGGACGCGAAAAACTCGCTGATCGTCGCAAAAGGCTGCGCGATACCTCGGAAGCGTTCTAAATATCGGCGCAAGGCGCAGAATTACTTCTTCAGATCAGCTGCGATTTGAAAACCCGGCCGTTGCTTCGCAGCCGTTACAGCGGCGAATTGGACGAGGGTGGCTTGCAGGTCTTCAACGTTTCAGCCTTTCAGTTTTTTCGCGTTTCAACTTGAAGAGAGGCTTTCGTCCTTTCGCCAAAAGAGGTCGAGGTTCAGTCGGAAAGCCCGGCCTCGCCGAGGGCTGCGTTACGGTCGGGCTTTATTGGCTCTTTGCAGGTGAACCGCTTGTTACTTCGACTTCTTGTCAGCGGCAGCTTCGTTTGCCTGATCGCGCGGCGTCTCAACCTGTTTGGAAATGATCTTGCCGGACTTGGCGTCAACCAGAATCTCGGTGATGTCCTTGGTGTTGGGCGTCGCGATATCAAACGACCAGACCAGGTGGCCCTTCTCATTTTCGATCTCAGCGCTTTTCACACGGCCGTGCTGCACTTTCCCCAGGGCGATGTGTTCTGCTTCGGACTTCGTGATCTTAGCCTGTTTCATCAGCACTGCCTCACTGGGCTGCGCTGCACAAGCAATCCCAGTCGTAATAAACATTCCGGCGAATGCGAGAGCGAGCGATCTTGCTGAAGGTAATGATTTCACGCAGGGTTCGACCACTTCAGTCTTCAAGCGTTCAATAGCGAATGCCGCGACTGGCGTCCGGCTGCGGACACACCAAACATTTCACCCGACCGATGCCCATCGACGTCGCTCCTCCTGCCCGAAATGTCGCGGCGCAACTTTCGACCCGGCGTGACGGCAGCTACAACTTCGGTCGGAACAAGCCGACAAAGCCTTTGCAGTGACGAAAGGGGAGCCGCCACGGATCATTAAGTATCCCGATAAAAAGTCGTGGTCATCCCCAGCGGCGCTGTTCATACTCGCCACCGTCGGGGCACAACTGCTAAGGAAAACTAATGCTTCACCTAATCTGGTACATACTGGTTGGTTTAATTGCGGGCGTGATCGCCAAATCGGTCATGCTCACACACATGACGATCTTTTGGACGATCGTACTCGGAATCATCGGCTCGATCATTGGCGGAGCCGTCACCCATATGTTTGCGCGCCCGTCTAACCCACGTTTTCATCCCGCCGGCCTTATATTTTCCACGCTGGGCGCGATCCTGGTCCTCTTCGTTTGCTATAAGCTGAAGATTCATTTCCCGAGCCTCCGATAAGGTGTGGGCGAGCTGGAATCGGCTCGCAATCTATTGCTGCAAACCAACCGCAGTGAACTGGGCGACTCCGGAGATGTTTCGCGAGCAGGCGGCGCTTCGAGGTCTTAGTTTCAGCTTCTCGGCGTTTCCCAGTTTCAGATTTTTCAAGAATGGCGCTGGCTTCGCGGCTTGGAAAGCCCGGCCGCTCCTTCACCCGCGTTACGGCGTCTTTGAGTCAGAGCTGAATCCGCTGGGAGCGGGAGCGAACGAAGCAGACTTGCCCAATCGTTCCCTTTACCTTGGCTGTTCCCCATAAGACCTCAACACCCACCTTTCCTCCGCCGGTGCCAAGCTGTTTCGCTGCAAAAAGACATAGCGCAGCAAAACCGGACACCTGCCGATTAGAACCGGTCCGTTA
>JBBPYF010000069.1:0-37928 GCA_038200165.1 Chthoniobacterales bacterium
AAGACTGGAAGGAGTATTTCCGCTGGCATCTCGTGCACTCGACCGCGAGCGAGTTGTCGAGTGATTTCGTCAACGAGAACTTCGAGTTTTATCTGAAGACGCTGACCGGTGCGCAGCAGTTAAAGCCGCGGTGGAAACGCGTGGTGACCGCGACCGATGGCGCGATCGGCGAAGCGCTGGGCAAACTTTATGTGGCCGATCATTTCCCGCCGGAAGCGAAGGAGCGCGCACTCGAGATGGTCAATAATCTGCGGGAGGCGCTGGCCGATCGGATCAAGTCGGTTGATTGGATGGATCAGCCGACGAAGGATCAGGCACTGAAGAAGCTGGCCGCATTCAACGTGAAGATTGGATACCCGGATAAGTGGCGGGATTATTCCATGCTCAAGATCGATCGCGGCCCGTATGTGTTGAATGCAACCCGCGCCTCGATCTTCGAGGTTGACCGCGAGCTGAAGAAAATCGGCAAACCGGTCGATCGCTCCGAATGGGGGATGACGCCGCCGACGGTGAACGCGTATTACAATCCGAACCTGAACGAGATTGTTTTTCCGGCGGGAATTTTGCAGCCGCCCTTCTTCGATCCCAAAGCGGATGACGCGGTGAACTACGGCGGAATGGGTGCGGTCATCGGCCACGAGATGACGCATGGCTTCGACGATCAGGGGCGGCAATACGACGCGGTTGGAAATTTGCGGAATTGGTGGTCGCCGAGCTCGCTGGCGAAATTCAAGGAACGCTCGAGCGCGGTGGTGAAGCAGTACGCGGAGTATGAGCCGCTGCCCGGCCAGCACATCAATGGTGAACTCACGCAAGGCGAGAACATCGCGGACTTGGGGGGCGTGAAGGTGGCGTTCGCGGCGTTGCAGAAAGCGCTCGCGAAAAATCCCGGCTCACGTGAGCAAAAGATCGACGGCTTCACGCCGGAGCAGCGCTTCTTCCTTGGCTGGGCCCAAGTCTGGCGCGCGAACCAGCGTGAGGAAGATCTGAAGCTGCGGCTGAATACCGATCCGCATTCACCAACCCATTTCCGCTGCAACGGGCCGCTCTCGAATCTGACGGAGTTTCAGAAAGCGTTTAATCTGCCGGACAATTGCCCGATGGTGCGTGCGGAGAAGTTGAAGGTAAACATCTGGTAACTCAGGCGTCCTTGCCTGATCGTCGGGGGGGCATCTTGCCTGCCCGACAAACGCCAGCCTAGAAAGCCTGGCTGACATATCAGGCAAGATGCCTGACTTACGCCGCACGGCTTTCGTCCGTGCGCTCTTCCATGACGTGCGCCCCCCAATCGAGCGCCGACACATCCGTGTCTCTGCGATCAACGAATTGCTCGGCGCCGGAACGAAGGCCGTCGACGATCTTCTCCTGTCGCGCCAGTTCGCGAGCTAACGGTTCGTAGACTTCACGTTTGCCGTTTTCATCCGCGTAATCAAACAACCCATTGTAACAATGCCGGTCGTCATCCCATCCCGGATGATTCAGGATCGGGTACAAACAGATTCCTTGCACCGGAACACCCGCAACCATCGCGCCGTAAACTTCGTTGCAGATGTAGCGCAACCAGGCCGGTCGCGTTTCATCTTCGATTCCCGTTTCGGCGATGAAGATTGGTTTGTGGTAACGCTCGTAATACTCGCGCAGCAAGTCGCGCACATGGCGATAACGAAGGTCGGACGGAACGATCATCGATCCGCCTTCGCCCGGATATGTCCATTGATTGTGGATGTAATAGTTCACGCCGATGCGATCGATGAAATCGTCCTGCCCACCAAGCTCCGGCGCCTGCCGCCCCGTGATCATGTCACACGCTTCAAACTGGCTCTGGTGATACGCGCGTGCCGCGGCACGATTCTCCGGCGTCGGATTTTTAGCGATGACGTTGATCATTGGATCGATGTGGCAAATACGAATGCGCGCGTTGACCTCTCGCATGGCGCCGATCGCTTCGATGCTCGCGCGCACGAGCTGGCGTTTCATCTCATTGCCGCGTTGGCGCGCGAACGGATTGAAGATTCCGGCATCGCCGCCGGCCCAGGAGAAAAACGAGATCTCGTTAATCGGACAAATCAGCGGCGCCTCGAAGGCATCGCTCAGAAGCTCAGCGGCCGCGCGCGCGAATTGAACAAAGCGTGTAACAAACTCGCCGCTGAAGATGTCGATATCATCCGGCCATCCGTAATGCCACAGGTCCCACATCACCTCCGTGCCGGTGACCTGAGCCGCGCGAACAATCGAGGCTGCGCTGAAAAAATCGAAACGTCCCGGCTGCGCTTCGATCAGGTGCCAGCGCAAGCCTTCACGCACAGTGGAAATTCCGTGTTCTTGCAGCGCGCGATAATCACTCTCGGCCAACCGATCGTGCTTTGTAGCGTGAATCAGATCGAGCCGTTTGCCATTGCGCAGCCGATGAGTGGAGCATTCAAATCCACCGAGGAAAAAGCTCTGAAATGCGCTGGCGTTCTCCATTTTCATTTCGATGCTGCGACTCGTTAGCTTAGCAACTCGCAAGCCAGCGCCGAAGCCATTGTAGCTGCCGTCCGTCCTCGGCGGCAGTTCTTCCCACCACAACAGCATCTGCCCGAAAGCCTTCGGGGCAGCTACACCAACGTTCCTTCGCGAGTCGGTGTCTGCTTGCCCGGACCATTGGCTTTGTAGCTTGGGGCGACCGCTTCATCTTCGACACGTGCCAGCTTGCGATACAAGGTCAGCGCCTGACCCACGACCTGATCCATATTGTAATAGCGATAGGTCGCGAGCCGGCCCACGAAATGCACATCGCGCCGCTTCTGCGCGAGCTCGCGATACTTCGCGTAAATCGCGGCGTTCGCCGGCTGCGGAATGGGATAGTAAGCATCGCCCTTCGCCTGCGGATATTCATAAACAATGCTCGTGCGCGCGTGGCGCTGGCCAGTGAGATGTTTAAACTCCGTCACGCGCGTGTAGTCGAAGTCGTTAGGGTAATTCACCACCGCCACGGGCTGATGCCATTCCTGCTCCAGTGTCTTGTGCTCGAAGCGAAGCGAGCGATACGGCAGGCGGCCAAAGCGATACTCGAAAAACTCATCCACCGGCCCGGTGAAAACGAGCTGGCCAAATTTCACTTCATCACGCAGCTCGCGGTAATCGATGCCAAGTAACACGTCGATGTTCGCGTGATCGAGCATGTTCTCAAACATCCGGGTGAAACCATGCTTCGGCATTGCCTGGAATTGATCGGTGAAATAACGATCGTCGCGATTCGTCCGCACCGGTATGCGCGCCGCCACCTGCGCGTCGAGCTGCGAGGGATCGAGTCCCCACTGTTTGCGCGTGTAATTGCGAAAGAACTTCTCGTAGAGATCGCGCCCGATGCGGCTGAGCGTGATCTCCTCCGATGTGCGCGGTGATGCGTACGGGATCGCGCGCGCGGCGAGGAATTGCTCCACCTCACTTTCGCTCAAGCGCAGGTCGTAGAGTTTGTTGATGGTGTCGAGATTAATCGGGATGGGCAGCAGTTTGCCCTCCACACTCGCGAGCACGCGATGCTCATAGGCGCGCCAGGCGGTGAAGCGCGAGAGATACTCGAAAATCTCGCGCGAGTTCGTGTGAAAAATGTGCGGCCCGTATTTGTGCACCAGAATGCCGGCCGCATCCACATGATCGTAGGCGTTGCCACCGATGTGATCGCGCCGGTCGCAAACCAGAACCGACTTATCAGAGCCGGCAGCGAGCCGCTCCGCTCTGACGCTTCCAGCAAACCCAGCACCGACGATGAGGAAGTCATACGCGCTCCTCATGCTGCGTTGACAGAAAGCGCGCGCTTCGTCGCGAGCGCATCAGCGATGTGTTCTTCGAGTTGCGCCACAATCGATTCCCAGCAGTTGCGCCGGACTCGCGCGAGACCGCGTTCGATGCGTGTGCGCGACGGACGCGCGGCGACGCCTTTGCAGGCGTTGATGAATTCGGCCGCTCCGTTCGCAATGGTGATGATGTCGCTCAATTGCGCGACGACGTCGTCCACCGGCGTGGAGACAATCGGTTTTCCCGTCGCCATGTACTCAAGGGCTTTGGTTGGATTAATAAATCGCGTCGCTTCGTTCATGGCGAACGGCATCAGGCAAACATCGAAGGCTTTGGCGCAGGCCGGCAGCTCGGCGTAATCGCGCCCGCCGAGCCAGTGCAGATTGTCGCGCTGAGGAAATGTGGCGCGATCCACTTTTGTCCACGGCCCAACCATGACGACGCTACCCGAGATGGCGGCGGCCAGTTGCGCCAGCAACTCGTAATCGATACGCTCATCGACCACACCGATGTATCCGAAGATTGGCCGCGACAGATGGGCCATATCCGCCGGCAGCGTCAGCTCAGGATCGCGGGCACGGGCAAAATGTTTCTCATCCACGCCGCATCCGAAACAGAAGCAGTTTTTGTTTAGCGCTCGTTTTGCCTGCCACATCTTGGGCCCGCCGGCAAAGACGATATCAGCCAGCGCGAGCAATTCGCGTTCGCGCCGCACCAACTCTGCCGGAGCTCCGCGGAAGAGCGAAAGCTCATCCATGCAATCGTAAACAATGGCGCGCTCGTTCAGATGCCCGGCAAACGGCGTCACCGCCATCGGATCGTAGAACCACTGCACCGGTGAAGCGAAGTCTCTCCCGACCGGCCCGGCCAGAAGCGACTGCACGACGCGCCGCCGTTCCTTATCGACCCACGAACCATCGCTCCAACGCGCCGCCGGAACTTTCACCTGCAGGACGATAACGTTGGGAAAATCGAGAACGTCGCGCATCGTCGCGCGGGTCGAACCCACGTTGTCATCGGGCGTTGGCGCTTCGATGAAAAGAACGCGATGTCTCTTCGACATGCGCGAGAGAAATTGTTGCGGACGTTGCCAGACCCAATCCCAGGCGAGATGGGAATGGACAATGATCGGATACGAGTCGTTCTGATTCGCAGCAGATTTGGATGTTCGCTCCCCAGTCTGTTTCTCTTCGTCCATAGTGTGCGGGGGAATTTCGCGGGTGACGTGATGTTTGGCCGTCACATTTTGGCGAACATGCGGGTAAGCGTTTCACCTAAGCCTGATGCTTTTTGGTTACACTGCGCCGGCGGCAATTCTGCAGGTAAAAACTCGCGGGGTGATCGCAGTCTCAGCAGCGTACCGGCAAGACAATTCCGCAGCGATATTCACGGCCTGCGCTCGCGCGCACAACGTCACTGTCGCACCGCCGAAACCGCCGCCGGTGAGCCGCGCGCCCAGAACGCCGGGCAATTGTTGTGCAATGGCGACAAGGAGATCGAGTTCGGGCGTGCTGTTCTCGAAGTTGGAGCGCGAGCTTTCGTGCGATGCATTCATCAGCTTGCCAAAGCCAGCGCCGTCACCGGCTTCGAGTAATTCCATCGCGCGCCAGACGCGCTCGTTTTCTCCAACAATGTGCGCGGCGCGCCGGCGAAGCAGACCCGGAAGATTCGTGCGCGTGGCCAGACTCGTGGACGTGACATCGCGCAACGCACGCACGCCGAGCGTAGATGCAGCGGCACGGGTCTGCTCCCGCCGCACGTTGTATTTACCGCTGGCCAGCTCTCGTTTCGTGCCCGACTCCGCGATGATCAGTGCCAGACCGACAGGGAATTGAACGATGCGAATTTCTTCTGTGCGGGCATCGAAGAAAACGGCACAATTTTCGCGGCCAAAGAGCGAAGTGACCTGGTCGAGCAGACCCGATTGCACACCGACGAAGTGGTGCTCCGCCCGTTGACATGCCTTCGCGATTTCCAGCCGTGCGAGCTCGCGCGGGAAAACTTTGAGCAGGAAAAGCGCGACTGATAACTCCAGTGCAGCCGAGCTCGATAATCCCGAGCCGATGGGCAGATCGCCGGTGATCTCGAGATCGAAACCGGAGATCGGCACATGCAGTTTCCGCAATTCACTCACGACACCGAGCGCGTAATTCGCCCAGCGATTCCCTATCTGCGGACGCAGCTCCGGCAGCCGAATCTCGAGTTCGCCGAAATCGTCTGAGCGGATGCGGATGACGTCATCTTCACGTCTCGCGCCATTCACGCGCACGCCGCGATCGATGGCCGCGCCCAGCACCACGCCTTCGTTGTAGTCAGTGTGATTGCCGAGCAACTCAACGCGGCCGGGCGCGTAGGCAGACGCCTGCGAGCTCATCTTAGGCCTTCACTCGATGAGCAGCGTCGGCGCGATGGGATAACGGCCCGCGTTGTAGCTGTAAATCGTTAGCCCGCCATGCGGCTCCTCCTCGCGAGGGACGAGGCAACGCAGCCGGAGATGTTCGCCACGCATTCCCTGCAAAACTTTCTGCAACAGATCGCCCTCGATCGAGGCATGACAGAGATAACCGTAAGCGCCGCGGCCGCCGCGCAGATAACTGAGCGCGCCGCGTGCATCATGCGGATGATTCGGCAGGATGCAGCGGTAAACCGGCACGCCATTGAGCAGGAGGCGCAGCGTGGTTGCCTGCGCGAAGCGATCCGTTTGCGGCGTCTCCGCGCGATAAGAAGACGCTTCGCAAAGCACGGTGATGCGCCAGCAATTCCGCAACTGCTCGCGACTCACCGGATATCGGAATTCGAAAAATCCGCGGCCTCCCGCGCAGGCGGCGCCGTCCGTTTCGGCCTGCTCACGAGAACAAAATCCAGCGCTCCATTCCGCGCTGTGCCAGCTGTGCGCGGCTAGGCGCAGCGCCGTCCGCGTGTTCAACTGCTGCCAGTCCGGACAGCCCGCATCAGCAAAAAACTGGATGTAATTCGCAGCCACCAGCGCACCGGTGGGCACAAACGCGCGCACCCAAAGCGTGCAGAGCATCGTCTGCTGCGGCATGCGCAACGTGAGCCGTTTCGCCAGCGCCAGACGCAAATGCGGAAACTCAATCTCCTCGCTGCCGGCCGCGATGTCGTCGTGTGTCCAGCCGAGCGAATCGATGCCGCCGAAGCTCCATTGCAAAGTCACGCCGCGTTTGCGCACGCGCGAGAAATGCGATGAACAAATCTCCACCGTCACTTCTTCACCGGGCGTGCAGCGACGGATGGGCGGCGCATCAATCGGCAGCACGTCGCCGTTATTCACAATGGCTGGATCGTAGCCGAAATCCTTAGGCGTTCGGTCGTAGTTCAGGAATCCGTTGCGCTCCCACTCCACGTCGTGCAGCTCGGTATAAATGTAAGCGGAGAGCTGGCCATGAAGTCGCAGCTCGTTAGTTAAAAACTTGAAGCTCCAGCTCGTATCGATGTCCCCGTCCAGGGCGGCCACGCCGCCGTATTCGCTCGCGATCAACGGCTGCCGTCCCTGCTGAAATCCCGGGACGAAGTTAAAGGTCGAGCCGGCATACGTTTTCTCCACCACGTCGTGTATCCATCGACGCGCCGTCTCGTAATCGGCGGTGTAGAAATGCCACGAGTTCACGTCGGTCTCGCCGTGGCCGTAATATTGCAGGTGCTCCCAGGCCACCACGCTCATGTCTTCCACCAGCCGCGTCGGGTCGAGCTGTTTGGCCAGACGCCACATCGCCTGAATCCATTCGTAAGCACTCTCGTTACTTAATTTTTTTCCCTCACCGCCTTCGAAGACCGGGCCTTCATGCGCGGGATTGATCAGCTTGACGAAAGCAGCCTGGCCGCCGAAACCCCAGGTCTCGTTAAAGAGACACCACGCCACAATCGAGGGATGATTAAAGTCGCGCGTCATCGCCCGCCGCATCGTTTCTTCATAACGCCGCCGGCCCACTTCGGTATCGCCGCCTTCGCCGAAATTCGGGAAATCGCACATGAGCAGGATGCCGATCGTGTCGGCGTAATGCAGCAGGAGCGGATCATCGATTTTGATGTGCACGCGCAGCAGATCGAAGCCGGCGCGTTTCGCGTAAGCGATATCATCGCGCAGCGTTTGCGCATCGCTCGCGGTGTAAATGCCAGCGGGATGGTATGACTGGTAAAGCGCGCCGCGGAGATAAATCGGTTCGCCATTCAAATGCAAACTGGCCGGCGCGGAAGAGTCTTCCACATTCGCCGCCGCCAGGGTGCGCATGCCGAAATAACTGCGCACGACGTCAGGCGGCGCAGCGTGCTCGAGCGTCAGCTTCACCGTGTAAAGATGCGGCGTGATCGTATCCCACAGCAGCGGGCTGCCGAGACCGACGGTGGAACGCGCCACGCCATCGTGAATGGCGGCGCGCTCGCTGAATCGCTCGCCTAGTGGGCTGGTGACATCGATGCACACTTCCGATCCGCCATTGGCGAAGACAGTAAAGTGCGCGCTCGAGTTCGCGATGTCGCTCACAACTTCGAAGCGCTCGATGAATTGCGCCGGCCGCGGCTCGACAAACACCGTCTGCCAAATGCCGCTCGCGCTGCTGTACCAACCCCATTGTTTGCCGACCGGCTGTTGCGAATTATCCATCGGATCTTCCACGCGCAGGACGAGCGTACCCGTGAGATGGCCGTCGGCTTCGCGGGTTAACGCATCGGTGAGGTCGAACTCGAACGGCGTGAATCCGCCTTCGTGCGTGCCGAGATGCTGACCATTGCACCATCCTTCGGTGAAAAAATCGGCGGCGCCGATGGTGAGAATGACGCGCTTGTTCTCCCAGGCTTCGTCCTTTGGAACTTTGATCGCGCGCCGGTACCAGCCGACTTCGAAACGCGAGGCACTGCGGTAATTCTCGCGCGTCACTTCCAGCGGATTGCGGTAAACGCGCGTCGAATAATAATGATCGTTCCCGGCCGCGTCCGCCTCGCCCCAGGCCGCCAGTGATTCCCAGCAAAACGGCACGATGATCTGATCCGGCCAGCGTTCTTCGTTCGCTTCGAACCAGGGGCGTTGTTGACCAATCCGCTCCGGATCGAAGCGGAATTCCCATGGGCCATTCAGGTTCAGCCAATCGACACCTTGCAGGAACGCGCGCTGCCGATCGGGCCGCGGATACTCAGGCCGCGGAAGGAAGATTCCGGTGCGCATGTGAATTGCACCATAGCACGCATCGTGCGCGGCTTAGTCAACGTGCTCAGTCCACGTAACTCAGGCATCTTGCCTGATTGTCAGTCAGGCTTCCAGCCTGGCGAAGAGTGAGCAGGCTAGAAGCACTTGCTCGACGATCAAGCTGGAAGCCTGAGTTACTGCCTCGCAATTTTCCCGCCCCACGAAATGATCTTCGCCTTCGTCCCCGCCGCTTCCGCTTCCTTGATTTGGCCGTTGCGATTGTAAAAAAGCGAGAGGCTGGTCCAGCCGATCTGATCGTTCGGGCGCAATTGCGTGGCGCGTCTCCCCGCCTCGATCGCCTCCGGAAATCGCCCCAGCTTCATCAATGCCATCCCGAGCGCGTGCCAGCCGTCGAAAAATTCCGGATCGACCTCCACCGCGCGCCGGTATTTTTCCACCGCGCTCTCCAGCTCGCCGATGGCGAGATCGCCGTTCGCATCGTCAAAAATCTCGTCGCGCGATTCCACCGCTCAGCCCGCCGGCTCACTCTCGACAATGCCGGCGACGCGTCGCCGCTCCTGCAGCCATTCGGCAAAAACGATGCGGCGTTTGCTGCGCTCGAGTCGCTCAGCTAACGAGGCGCGATTCGCCGCCGCCTGCGCTGTCTCCGGCGCATCGCGTTTCTCCACGAGTGCGATGAGCGCGCCGTCAGCCGTGGGGATTGGCTCTGACACTTCATTCGCGCGCAAATCAGCCACGGCGTTTTTCACCATCGGCAGATCAGGCGATTTCTCCGGCGCAGGCGACGGCATTGGCTGGAGATCTTCGGCCAGAATGAATGCCGGCACCGCTTCCAGCTTCAGTTTCAATTTCTGCGCCGCACTGGCTATGGTATCGCCGGATTTCAGCGCCTCGCGCAAATCATGCGCGATCTGCGCCGTGCGCGTCGTCACCAACTCGCGCTCCTGCCGCGCCTTGAGCGTGTCCACAATTTTGCCTTTCGCCTCCTCCAGGGTGAGCGGCTTGGGCGGCGTGACACCGGCGAGCTTTAAAATGTAAAACCCATCCGCGCCCTGCACCGGCTCGCTCACCGGCTCCGCTTCGGACAATTGAAACGCCATCTGTGTTAGTTGCGCATCGGCTTTGAGCTGCGGGTCCGGCGCCGCCTGGGTGAAATCGCCCGTCGTGTTTACGGAAAGCTGAAATTTCGCCGCCACCGCGGCGAAGTCCGCGCCTTTCTCGCCGAGCGCCTGCACCACGTCGTTCGCCTTGTCGGAAAGCTTCTGCAACGCATCCACGCGTTCTTTGCCGGTCAGCTTTTTCTCCGCTTCGGGCAGGGTCGGGGCGATAAATTGCACCCGCCGCTTCTCCTCGCTCTTCAGCCCCTCTCTGTTCGCTTCGTAATATTTCCTGATGTCCTCGTCGGAAATCTTGACCTCGTTAGCGACATCAGCCGTTTTGAATCGCGCCACGCTCACCTGCAGCTTCGAATAGAAACGCTCGAAGTTCTTTTCCGTCTCCGCCGGCGAAACGACCGCGCCTGTGCCGACCAGCTGCTTGATTCGCTCGAGCGCAACCGTGTCGCCCACCAGCTCCTCCATCTGTCCTTCGCTGAATCCGCGCGGCCCGAGATAATTCTGCACCGCGTCGTTGTATTTCTGCATGTCGAAGCCATCCTTGCCGCGAAAGGCCGGCAGCTTTTTCACCGCGTCGGCGATCTCGGTGGAGCTCGGCTGAAGTCCGAGCGCCTCGGCCTCGTGACGAATGATGATGAGATTGAGCGCGAACTCTTCCCTCGCCTGCTGTTCGGTTTGCGCGCCGAAAATCAGATCGCGCAAAAAATCGAACATACCGAGATCGCGCGCCAGTTCGAAGAAGGCGGCGCCGCGGTTCATCTCGACGTTGGAAACATTGCGCCCGTACAATTTCGCCACCACACCAGAGCGAGTCGCGCCGATGTCGGTCTTGTTGAAATAAAATACGAACGGGATGGCCAAAATCGCGATCACGATCATGAGCCATCTTTGGTGTTTACGAAAAACGTTGATCATGAATGGTCGGTCCAGCCGGGCACCGCGCAGAACTTACGGCGCAGCGTTCACGCGGCAACTCGTCAACGCTTTCATTCCGAGCACTGCAACCTGTCATCCCGAGCGAAGTCGAGGGAATCCCGTGGCGCAACCTTTAAGGTAACTTCAACGGGATCCCTCGACTTCGCTTCGCTCCGCTCGGGATGACAGCGTTGTTTTGCGCTATTTTGCGTGCGGTGGAAAAACGTCAGCGTTTCCCAAAATCTCGCCGCCTCACGCGTAACGCCGAGTTTCAGCGCGTGCGCAATGAGGGAAAACCGGTTCGCGGTGAATTGCTCACCGTCGCGTCCTTGAGAGATGCCGAATCAGGTCAGGCGCGCGCCGGTTTCATCACTTCGAAGCGAGTCGGTCACGCTGTCGTCCGCAATCGCACTCGCCGCCGGTTGCGCGAAATATTTCGCAAACATCAGCACGAGATCGCGCCCGGCACGTGGCTCGTCACCATCGCCTCGTCGCGCGCCGGCCGCGCCACGTTCGCGGCGCTGGAAGATGAGTGGTTGCGCCTCATCCGGCGCGCTTCTATTCTAGCGCCCTGATGCGCACACTCGTCCGCATTTTCGTTCGTTCTTATCAAGTCACGCTCTCGCCCATGCTCTCTTTTCTCGTCGGGCCGAACAGTGGCTGCCGATTCTCGCCCACGTGCTCGGAATACTTGTTGCAGGCGGTGGAGCAGCACGGTTTCTGGCGCGGCACTTGGCTCGGCGGCAAACGGCTGCTGCGTTGTCAGCCTTGGGGCGGACGCGGATGGGACCCCGTGCCGCCCTTCACCGCCGGGCGCTGCGCCAGCCGGTAAAATCGGCTTCAATTTTCATGGATCGCACCGCGTGGATTGCCGTCACCCTTTGCGTGCTTGGGCTCGTCGGGTGGGAGATTTGGGCGACGCGGCAACGCATACCGCAACCGAACATTGCGGCAACTTCGGCCGCGACGCCGGCAGCGACGGCCATTCCGACGAGCGCTCCCGAAGTTTCCGCCGCACCGGGCGTATCGCCGGCGGCCCCGCCGAGCGCATCGCCCACGGCCACGCCTGTCGCGTTCGCGGAAAAAACCGAGACGCTCCGCAATGCCGACATGGAGCTGCATCTGACGAATCGCGGCGGCGGAATCAGCGAAGTCGTGTTGCCAAATTACCTCGCCGAAGAAGGCAAACGCGTCACCCTCAATTCGCCCCCGCAGATTCCCATCGGCGCGATCATTCCCGATGTCGAGAGGATCGATTTGCCGGAGTTCATGATGACGCGCGACAACAACGCCGTCGCCTTCGAGTCGCGCACACCCGAACAAGTGACTATTCGCAAAAAATTCTCGCTGGCCGCGCCGGCACCGAAGGACAACTTCATCGCGCAGCTCGACGTTGATTTCGTCAACAACGGCGCCGCGACGTATGCCATGCCTGGCTATTATCTCAGCGTTGGTTCAGCCGCGCCGATTCATCGCAATGATTACCCGAGCTACACGCGCGTCGTCTGGTCAGCCAACGGCAAGACCAAGGGCATCGACGTTGGCTGGTTCGGCGCCAGCGGCGGTTTCCTTGGGCTGGGAGCACGCGCGCCGCGTCCGGTTTACTCGGAAAATCTGAAAGCGGCGGAGTGGGTCGCGGCCAGCGACCAGTTCTTCACTTCACTCATCGCCCCGCTTGGCGAAAAATCGGACGGGGTCTGGGCGCGGCGGTTCGAAGTGAACGCGTCGCAACAAACATTCGGCGTGGAAGGCGCGATGCATCTGCCCGCGTTTCGCATCGAACCGGGCCAGACACACTCCGCCCATTTCCAGCTTTATCTCGGGCCGAAGCTTTACCATCGTCTCGCGCAGCTCGAGCACGGCGAGGCCGAAGTGATGGAGTTCGGCATTTTCAAAATAATCTGCCAGGCGCTGCTCAATGCGCTCAACACCTTCCACAGTTTTCTCGGGAACTATGCCGCCGCCATTCTCGCGCTCACCACGACGGTGAAGCTCGCGCTTTGGCCGCTGCAAAATCGCGCCAACTCGTCCATGCGCCGCATGTCCGCGCTCTCGCCGCGCATGCAGGAGCTGCGGGTGAAATACAAAGACGATCCCACGAAGATGAACGCGGAGCTGATGAAGCTCTACAAGGAGCACGGCGTCAATCCCGTGGGCGGCTGTCTGCCGATGTTCATCCAGATTCCGATTTTCTTCGGCCTCTTCACCATGCTGCGCCAGGCGGTCGAGCTCCGCGGAGCGAGCTTCCTCTGGATTCACGATCTCTCACAGCCCGACACCGTCGCGCACGTCCCCGGCCTCGGCTGGCCCATCAACGTGCTGCCATTACTCATGGCCGCGACCAGCTTCTGGATGACACACCTCACCCCGAAAAGCGGTGACCCCACGCAGCAGCGCATGATGATGTTCACCCCCATCATCTTCATCATCTTTTGCTACAATTTTGCAGCCGCCCTCGCTTTGTATTATACAACTCAGAACCTGCTGACGGTGCTCCAGCTTTACGTCAACAAGCGCCAGCCCGTGCCCGAGCCGGTCAAGGTGACGACGACGCCAGCAGCGCGCGGGAAAAAGCGACGATGACGCCGAAAGAACTGCTCGATACCATGCTCGGTTACCTCGGCTTCGTCGTGGAAATCGCCGAATCGCAGAACGAAGCCGGCAATCTCGTCCTGCAAATTTATACTGAGGAAAGCCGGCGTTTGATCGGGCGCGACGGCGCCACGCTGGAAGCGATTCAGTTCCTCCTCAATCGGCTTCTCCAGACCAAAGACAAAAACGCCGAGAAAGTCATCGTTGATTGCGAACACTACCGCTCCATGCGCGAAGATCGCATCGTGCAGCGCGTGCGCGACCTGGCCGAACGCGTCCGCATCACCGGCCGCTCCTTGCAGCTTGAGCCGATGAATTCCTACGAACGCCGCATTGTCCACAACGCCTTCAAGGACGACCCCGACGTTGCCACCTGGAGTCCGGACGATTCCGCCCGCATCAAGCAAATTACGTTGCTGAAGCGGCAGCCGAAGAAAGAAGCGGTGAAGTAATCTCGTCATCCCGAGCGGAGCAGAAGCGCAGTCGAGGGATCCCGTCGCGATACTTTTCACGCAGCTTCCGCGGGGTCCTTCGACTCCGCTTCGCTCCGCTCAGGATGACAAGCTTTGTCGCGCCGCTTCTTTGGCAGCTCCGGCCCGCACTTCCGGACGCCAACGAAAGTTTTGCAGGAATCGATTCTCCTTCCCCTCCACCGCATCGGCAATGATCTCCCCTATCACCGGCGCGAACTTAAACCCGTGCCCGCAATCGCCCGCGGCGATGACCAGGCCTTGTCGCTCCGGATCACGCGCAACCCAGAAATCACCATCGTGCGTATCGCAATAGAAACAGACGCGCGTGTAAGCAATCTTCGCATCAGCCAGCGCCGGAAAACTCCACGACAAAAACTCTCGCAAGCGCTGCACCTCTTGCGCCGTGACAAATCGCTCCGGAGAATCCGGCGACATCTCGCGCCCGGGCCCATGATTCGCGATCTTCACCACCCCATCGCGATTGAGCGGAAAACCGTAGTATCCCGTTGACGTAATATCGGCCCCGAACACCGGAAAGCGTTCCGACGTGAAAACCTCCGGCTGCTTCGGCCGCAAATGAAACACCGGCTGGCCGATCGCGCGAAAAAATGGGCTCGTGAATGGCAACACAAAAGGCGTCCACGCGCCAGTTGCCATCACCACCGCATCGGCTTCCATCCTGGTCATCCCGAGCGAAGCCGAGGGAGCCAGTTGCGCTGCCTTAAAGGTCCCGTCGTGGGATTCTTCAACTTCACTCAGAATGACTGCAGGTTTCCCTCCTTCATCGAGGGCAACGAATCTGCTGCCCGCGCGCAACTGAACACCGGCTGCCTTCGCCCGCTCGATGAGCGCCTCGACCACGCGCCCGCTCTCGACGTAGCCGGCCTGGCGTTCGAAAAAGCCGTCACAAAACCGCTCCGCATTCCAGGCCGGAAAACGCTCGCGCAAATCTCGCGCGCCGATTCGCTCAACTTCACGCCCTCGCCGTTTCAGCAACTCGAAACTTTCCCACTCAAAATCGCCGGGCTGCATCTGACGCTGCCGCATGAACAAGAAGCCGGCCTCGTGGTACAACTCAGTTCCGAGCTCCACGTTCCATTGCCGCCAAATCGCAATCGCGCTTTCCGCCAGTTCTGTGTAGTCCTCATCCGCGCCGTACGCCGCCCGCACCGCCTTGCTGATATCAGTCGATGCGGCGAGTGGATGCGGCAGCGGACCGGGATCAACTAACGTCACTTCGTGGCCACGCCTCGTTAGCTCCAACGCGGCGGTGACTCCATTGATGCCGGCGCCAACGACAATTGTTCTCACCGTAACCCAGGTTATCGCAGTAAAATTCGGGTAGCGCACGCGTCTCGCGTGCTGGTTGCGGCGTCCCGCCGCAACGATCTTTCCTTAAGCGACGGTGAAAGGAAAGTCCGTGATCGCGAGGACGCCTGCGCTACCCGGAATTGCCGCAGATGCCGTTAATGTCTGCACCAACGACAATGGTCATAACAGCCATCGTTCACATCAAGTGCCACCACTCGCGAAGAAAAGCCACCCCAACAAAAAGAAGGCCGCTGTCGACTGTTAACGAGCGATGGCAACGCTGCCCGGCGCGTTCCCACCAGTTTCAGCAGTACGATATTCGCGAATGCGGTTCAGCTCGTCGCGCAAACCATCTGCTTTCGCGGTCTGCGCGGCCAGCTTGGCGTAATAGCGGTGGGCGTTTTCTTTGTCTCCAGCCTGCTCCGCCGCCAGCGCCGCTCCATACAATCCTCGATATCGTCCCTGATAAATTTTCAGCGCAGCCTTAAATTCCCGCTGTGCTTTTTCCGGTTGGCCCATTTCCAGCAATAGACCGCCTAATTGTTCGCGAATTGGGACAAGCGCACCTGGCGAAACCGGGTGTTTGCCGAGCACGTCCTCCGCGTCAGCGGATCGGCGCAACATCTCGATCGCCTCGTCCTTCTTGCCTTCACCGTAGGCCACCCGGGCCGATGCCGCCTGCATCTGCAGGTCGAGATGTCTTTTGAAATAATCAAACTTTGGATCCTTCGTTGCGTCACGCAATTGCTGCATGCGGGCGATTGCTTTCCGCGCTCCATCGAAATTGCCCAGATGGGCCCTGCCAAGAGCGTGACCATACTCCATCAGCGCTTCCATAAACGGAAAAGAAGACCAATGTGGTACTTCGGGAATGGTCAAGGCCGCCGCGCCGCTCCAGTCACTCCGCTCCAGCGCGTAACGCGCCGGGATTGCAGCCAGCGCATAGGCCGCGCTGAATTCCAGTTCGGGATTGCTTTTCCGAACGGTGGCGGCGAAATCGACGATCTCCTTCGCCTTGTTGTCCTGCGCTTCCTGAAGATAGGAATAGGCCATGTAATCGAGCGCGTGCAGCTCCTCCGCTTCAGTGGCATCGCGATGACGCATGGCCGCATAAGAGCGCGCTGCGTCGGCGGCGGCTCGATTCGAATCGATTGATTCATCCCACATTCCCAGCCGAGTAAAAATGTGCGATGGCATGTGCAGCGCGTGCGGGACCCAGGGCGCGAGCGAGCCATAACTCTGGGCCGCGGTCAGTCCGCGTTGGGCGAGCGTGGGATAGTCATAGCAATGAATCAAATAATGAACGACGCCAGGATGGTTAGGGTTCTTCTTCCACAACTTTTCCAGGATGGCGGCCGCTTCAAGTTGCTTGGACAAAGTCGCGTCAGTGGGTGAGGCATAACCGACGGCCAGGATGGCGAAAGCGTGAAAGGTTTGCGCTTCGAAATCATCGGGATACTTCTCCGCCAGCTCGCGCATTGCTTTCTCGTAGGCGAACACGCGATCGCGCGGCCCAAGCGGACCATGACATGATTGTCCAACGGGATTCGCGGGCGAGCTATCCGGTGCGTTGTAATAGACGTCAAGCGCTGAAATAAAAGCGCGCTCGCGGTCTGTGCCCGCCGTCATTGCCATCGCCTTCGCGATCGCCGCCTTGCCTGCGCTCATTTCCTCAGGAGTCGGCGGGGTCCAGATCGGATGCCACCATGTCATCGCGATTCCCCATTGCGCCATGGCGCATTTCGGGTCCTGCTCGGCGATGGAAGTGAAGATACGCCGCGCCTCTTCGTAGAAGAATGAGTGCAGCAACGCGACGCCGCGGGCGAATTCCGACTGAACACCAGGCGCGCACGATACCGGAAAGTCCACTTTCCCGGCGGCGCGCAAATCACCCGGTTCAGGTGCGCTTCGGACGTTGAAAACGCCGAGACTGCTGGCGAGGACGGTGAACAAAAGCGAGAAAACGGCTGGGATTCTCATGATGAATTTGGTTAATTCATTCCGCCGGGAGTTGGTCGAATACAATTCGACGTTTGAAGACTAAGTTTTTCCGCGCTACCCGGATTCACCGCGATCACGCCCCAAACTCGAACACAATTTTCCCGTCGCGCTTTCCTTCGGCCGCGCGCATGACGGCCGCTTTGTAATCGGACAGCGGATGCATTGATTCAACCTTGGTCTTGAGCACACCACGCTTCGCCATGTCGAAGATTGGGCCGAAGTTCGCCATGCGCTCCGGCTGCGTGGCATTGTCATACCATTTGTTAATCCAGATTCCGCGAAGGCGCAGATCTTTGAAGATGAACAAACCCGTTGGAATTTTCACCGGCTGCAAACTCATCGCTCCGAAGGTCACGAGCGTGCCACTCGGTGCCAGGCAATTCGCCAACCGCAGTGCACTATCGCCCCCGACCGCATTCAGCCCGAGCCGAATTTTTGCGCCGCCGGTCTGCTCGCGCACTTCGTCTCTCAATTTTTCGCCATCGACGAGCACAACGTCGCCGCCTTCCGCTTTCAATTCGTCGATCAGTTCCTCGCGCCGCACCACGTTCACCGTTTTCAATCCCAGTTCCCGTGCAATCTGAATCACCGCGCTCCCGGCCGCCGAGTTAGCCGCGTTCTGAATCACCCACTCATCGTGTTCCAGTTCGACGTAACCATGCAAAAGCCGCCACGCCGTCAATGGATTGATCTTCAATATCGCCGCCTGCACCGGATCGATCCCCGCCGGAACAACCACCAACTCCCCCGCTTCCACTGCGACCGCTTCGCGCCAGGTGCCGAGATTGTGCGGAAGGATGACCAGCTCGCCGATTGTTAGGTTGCTAACGTTTTCACCCAGCTCCGTCACGACTCCCGCTCCCTCAAATCCGGGAGTCGCAGGCAATGGAGCGCGCACCGGATATTTCCCTTCGATCTGGTTCAAATCTGCGGGATTAATCGGCGCGGCACGCATTTGCACCACCACTTCGCCGCGCGCGGGTCGTGGCCATGGTTGCGTCTCGACGCGCAAAACCTCCGCAGGATTTCCGTGCGCATGATAAACGGCTGCGTTAATCGTCTCGGTCGCCATGACACGCCATCGTAGCGGTGACATCGCAACGAGCAACCTGCAAAAGGGCGCGCGTTTCGCGCTTGTCGGCCTGAGTGTCAACATCGTCTTTGCCGTCGTGAAAATCGCCGCCGGCATTTTCGGCAATGCCTACGCGTTGATTGCAGACGGCATCGAGTCGTCGCTCGATGTAGCCGGTTCCATCGTCATCTGGGGCGGATTGCGTTTCGCCGCGCGCCCGCCCGATGCCACGCATCCATACGGCCATGGCAAAGCCGAACCGCTTGCCGCAGTTATCGTGGCGCTCGGCGTGCTCGCGGCCGGCGCTGCTCTCGCCTTGCAAAGCGTGCGCGAAATCTTCCGGCCCCATCACGCGCCCGCGCCGTTCACACTCGTCGTGCTCGTCGGCGTCATCATCATCAAGGAAACACTTTTCCGTTTCGTCAATCGGATCGGCCGCGCCATCGACAGCACCGCCATCGCCACCGACGCCTGGCACCATCGCGCCGATGCCATCACCTCGGTCGCCGCGCTCATCGGCATTTCCATCGCGCTCGTCGGCGGCGTCAAATGGCAGCGGGCCGACGCCTACGCCGCGCTCTTTGCCTGCGCCGTCATCGCCACCACCGGCGCGCGTCTGCTCGGCCCGGCGCTGGCCGAAATCCTCGATACCGCGCCGGGCGGCGAAATCACCGATAGCATCCAGCACGCAGCGCGCTCCGTCCCTGGCGTGATCGGTCTCGACAAATGTTTTGTGCGCAAAATGGGCACGCATTATTATGTTGATCTGCACGTGCAGGTGAACGGAGCGATCTCCGTGCACCAGGGGCACGAATTGGCTCATCGGGTGAAAGACGCCATTCGCGCGACCGACTCACGCATCGCCGACGTTCTCGTCCACATCGAGCCGGCGTAGCTGATGTCCGTGCAAGTTCGTGCGTTGTAGCTGCCGTCCGTCCTCGGCGGCAGATGACGAGAGACAAAGCTCGAGAAAGTCCAACGCAACCGATCGCAGGCCGCAGTGAGATGCGACTCCTTCTGCCGCTGAGGACAGCGGCAGCTACAACGACAGACGGCAGCTACAACGACGAGATCGCGGCGCAGAGCGCGGCGGCCAATTTCACCTTCGCGATTGAAATTCTCTTTGAAAACCTCGCCAGCCGAATGGCCGATGCCGGATGGCGCGCGAGATACGCCAGCAATTGTGACAGCCGCGTTCGCTGCGCCTCGAGGTCGAACAACACTTGCGGCGGCGCGGGGAAAGGCATCGCCGGTGAATCAGTGACCACGCGCCACGAAAGCATCGGCAGGTTATGGTTGGCGCAGAGACGCGCAATCGCCTTCGTCTCCATATCGATTGTCATCGCGCCGTGCTCCCGTGCAATGGCATAACGATCGACCGCAGGATCAATAACGCGGTCGGCCGAGAACAGCGTCGCCATACGCAGGTTTTTCACACGCTCCTGCGCTGCACGCGCCAAATCTGCGTCCGAATAATTCTGCGCAATGACCAAATCACCCGGCCGGAGTTCATCACTGGCTGCGCCGCAGAAGCCGCTACTGATAAGAACAGTTGGTTCATTTTCCTCCAGGAATGCGCTGAGTCGACCCGCACATTCTTGCGTTCCGACGCCGGTATGGAGCACACAGATTTGCGATGTTTGATCCGGCAGCTGCCCGAGCAGGCTCGCGCCATCACGCCGAACATTCCCGAGCCTTCGCACGAACGCGCTGCTTTCCGCCGGCAACGCGAACGTCACCGCGATCATTTTCCTTCGCTCACCTGCACCACGACAGAGATTTTCTCGTCATCGTGGCTGGTGGATGGCGTCGCAACACTCGTGCCTTTTGCCCCGGCAAGATTAGTCAGCGCGCTTTGAAATTCGTTGATGCGTTTCGCCGTGATCTCGACCAGTACTTCAATCCGCTCACCATCAGGAATGCCTTTGGTCGCGCTGCCTTCTAACCGCGTCGCCAGCTGCACAATCTCATCGGCCACCATCCCGGCGCGGTCCGGCTCAGCCGTAACTTTAATTTCCGCCAGGCCAAGGGGCGGCGGAGTTAAGGAAGCAGCCGCGGCTTTCTCCAGCGCCTGCTGCAATTGCGCGCGACTTTGTTTCTCCAGCAAGGCCCGGTTCGGATTCTTCGCTTCATGGTGCGCGATGTAAAGCAGACCTGCCCCGACATTCACGCCCACCAGCACCAGCGTGGCGAGCAGGATCTGCCGCGTCGCTCGTCTCCCCCGCGGGCGACTTTCCTGCATCTCATCAATCACCTCCAAATGCTCGCGCTCTCCACCGGTGGCCGAGTGAATCCGCCGCGCCACCTCAAACTCGCGCCGCGCCTCCGCGTTGTTCATCAGCTCTTCTTCGAGCGCGTGCCGCTCGTGCTCCGACAATTTGCCATCGAGGTAATCGAAGAGCTTGTCCGGGTTCACCCCGCAATCGTGCGGTCGCACATGACAATGCGCAAACGCGCTGGCGGTACGCAAAACGCGCCCGCCGCGGCGGGCGCGCGCTTTTACATTCTGTCTCGCGACTGCGCTTAGCTCTGGGCCTTTTCCTTCTCGCTGTTCTTGCACTCAGCCTTGAACTTCGCGTACTGATCCTTCGTCAGGATGCCCTTGGCTTCCTGCATGTATTTCGCCTCGCTCGCCTCGGAGCAACCGGCCTTCTCATGCTCGGCCATCACCTTGTCCATTTTCGTCTTCTGCTCCGGCGTCAGGTTGAGATTGGCCAGTGAAACCTGACACGCCATTTTCTGATCGTTCGCTACCTGTTTGGTACAGTCGCCATGTCCGCCCGCGAACATCGTCCCTGCTGCAAACATTCCTGCTGCTACTAACGCAATGAGTCTTGTCATAGTGGCAATCTAGACAGCAGCGCCGAAATTGTCGTTCAAAATCAATCCGCAACCGGGAAGGCCCAGCGAGGGTTGCTCTTTCGGAACGCGCCCATACGGTGAACGCCCGTGGGAAATCAACAAGAACAACATGCGCCAACAAAGGGAAAACGCTGGCGCGCCGTCCTGATCACAGTCGGGATTTTGCTCGCGCTTCTTCTCCTCTTTCACCGGCCGATTCTACTCGGCGCGATTCACTGGATCGCGGTGAAGGCAGCGGCGAAGCAGAATCTCAAGCTCGATTTCGCGGTCGAAGGAAATGTTTTCAGCACGATCACGGTTCGCAATCTTCACATCACACCGACCAGGGCTGAGGCGCCGATTCAGACGGGCGACGCCGATTTCATTCGCGCCGAATACGACTTGTTCGCGCTCGTGCGCGGGCGACAGGCGGACGCGCTCGAATCGGTCGACGTGCGCAACGCGAACTTCGTCATCAATCCCCCAAAACCGGCGGTAAAGCCTTCTCCCCCGCCGAACGAGAAGGTGTCGCTCCCGGGCATGTTTCCGCAGCGGGCAAAGTTCGATCACGTGAGCGTGAGAGTGCGGAATGAGACGAACGATCTCTTCATTCGCGATTTCAATCTCGAGCTGAATCCACGTGCGGCGGGCGAGCTGCGCATCGAGCAGGTGCAATTGCCGTCGGGACAATCGTGGTCGCGCATTGCCGGGACGACGAGCTACGAAAACCGCAATCTCGTTTTGCTCAACCTCGCGCTGAACGAGCGCACGACTCTCGCACTCGTGGACGTCGATGCCTCACACATCGGCGCGCACCAGCTCGAATTCCGGGTTGATGCTGCGATCGAGGATGGTGCGCTCAGCGCGCAGGGACAATTGCGCGAAGAAGCGCGTTCGCTCCGGGTCAACTCGCAGATCGCGATTCGCAATCTCGCGCTCGAATCGCTGCGACAGTTCGGCATGGATGAGTCGACGCGCGGGAAGATTGAAAACGTGACGCTGAACTTCTCCGGCCTGCTCAGCTCGCCCAGGACCTGGGTCAGCGCGGGCAACGTTCTCGTGCACGATTTGCAACTAAATGGCGTGACGTTTGATCGCGTCACCGCGCAACTCTCCGCGCGCGATGGGTCGGCCACAATTCAGCCACTCGATCTGGTGCGCGCGAGCAGCGCGTTGCAGGCGCGCGGCGATATTCAACTTCCGGCCGACATTCGCCAGCTCGGGCGCAGTCCCGCGCATCTCGAGATCACGGGCAACGATCTGGATCTTGCGCCGATCACCGCGGCCATGCCGCAGCCGGTCTCCGGACATGCGCAGGTCAACGGCGCAATCAACATTCGCGATGAACAATTGAGTGCGAACCTCAAGCTCTCCTCCGGAGGATTGCGCAGCGGCGACACCGGTTTGGAGAAGCTCGAGGCGACGGTGACCTGCGCCAAGGACATGCGCCCGCGCCGAAGCGATTCGCCGTGGTTCGATGGCTTGCGCACGAGCGCCGTCATCCATGTCACCGGCCCGCACAATGCCGAGCTCGCGCTCGATGAAATTTCGGCGCGTCTCGAGCAAGATGGAAGTGACGTCGCCATCAACAAAGCGACCCTAAGCCGCGGCCCAAACCTCGTTACCGCGACCGGGGCGGCCCGCCTTCAGCCGAACGCGACTGATCTGACAAAACAGCCGGCGCGATTCAACGTCAGCATCAATGCGCCGCAGCTGGCAGATTTCTGGACAACGCCTTCGCCAGATCGGGTCAGCGGCGCACTCACCGGTTCGGCTAATCTCGATTGGAACGGCGCGACCGCGAACGGCTCGTTTCAAATCTACGGAGCCGGCTTGCAGGCGCGCAATTTGCCAGTTCCGCAGCTGAACGTCACCGGGTCGATTTGGCAGAACCAGATTTTTCTCAATGATCTCACCGCGAACCTGAATCAACGCGACTTCGTGAACATCCATGGCTCGTTCGACCCGCGCGGCCAGAAGACATTCGCCGGAAAAGTCGCGGTCGATATTGCCGACCTCAGCACGCTCAAACCGCTGCTCCAGGCCAGCGGCAACGACACTGCGCTCGCCGGTTCGTTCGTGCTGAACTGGGAAGGTCGCGGCTCGTTAGAAAAGCTGGCTGACAACGGCGCGCTCAAGCTCAACTGGAATCGCGGCCAGCTCGGCAACATGAAAAAGTTGCAAGCAAACATCGACGCGACCTATTCGCCGGCCGGACTGGAGATGCCAACGTTTTTCATCGGCAGCGATCGCATGGATTTTCAGGCGATTGCCTCGGCCAAAAACGAGACGCTGGAGATTTCCAAAATCCAGCTTGATCAAGGCCAGGCCAAATACGCGGTGGGCAGCGTGAGCGTGCCATTCATCTGGAAAAATGTGGGCACGAGCGCGCCGGTGTTTCCCTCCGCCGGCAAGGTGGCGGCAACATTTGAGTCAGAAAATCTCGACCTGAAAAAGATGTTTGATGATTTTGGCGTGCCGCCGGCAGCGAGCGGATTCGTCACCGTAAAATTTCAAGCCGATGGGCAGCTTTCCGATTTGCGTGCGCGCCTGGATCTGGATGCGCGCGATCTGCGTAATCCGAAGTTCGCCAATCTCGATCCGGCGACGTTCCGGCTCAGCGCCGATGTCGGGCAGGGCAAGCTCAATGTGGTGGGCGAATTGAAGCAGCCGAAGATCGAGCCGGTGGCGATCGCGGCTTCGATGCCGCTCGATGCGGGCAAGGTGTTGAGCACGCGTTCGCTCGACGAGAACACGCCAGTGCAGGCGACGGTGCGGTTGCCGCGCAGTTCGGTAAATTTTCTGCGGCAGTTCGTTCCCGCAATCGAGCAACTCGATGGCAGCGCGGCGCTCGATGTGGCCGTCAGCGGCACCATCGCGCATCCGGTCTTCAGCGGAAGCGGCGACATCAACATCAACGTTGCGCGTTTCGCTAATCCGACGCTGCCCGCGCTCACCGGTTACGAGGGGCGACTCGTCTTCCGCGACAACGCGCTGACATTGGAAAAATTCCGCGGCGACATGGCGGGCGGGCCATTCGTGCTCGGCGGCCGCGTTGTTTTCACGAAACTGACCCAGCCGACCCTCGATCTCACTTTGCGCGCCGATAGCGTGCTGGTCGCGCGCAACGATTCCCTGACCGCACGGGCCGACGCCAACATCAAAGTCACCGGCCCGTTGACGAGTGCGACAGTGAAAGGCGATGTCGCGCTGACCAACAGTCATTTCCTCAAAAACATCGACATTATCCCGATTGGTTTGCCGGGCCGGCCGGCGCCGGAGCCACCCGCGTCCAGGCCGATGTTGTCGCTGCCGGATCCGCCGCTGCGCGATTGGAAGTTCGATGTCACGATCAAGAGCAAGGACCCGTTTCTGATTAATGGCAATCTCGCGACCGGCGACGCCATTATCGACATGAGACTCAACGGCACTGGGCTGCGTCCCGGGTTGCAGGGACAGGTGCGGCTGGAGAACTTCGACGCCACGCTGCCCTTCAGCACGCTCACGGTGCAGTATGGGTTTCTCTACTTCACGCCGGATGATCCGCTCAACCCGCGGGTCGAGTTGCACGGCACTTCGCTCATCCGCGACTACACCATTCACGTTTACGTTTACGGCACCTCCCAGGCGCCGGAGGCAGTTTTCAGCAGCGAACCGCCGCTGCCGCAGGAAGACATTATTTCGCTGCTCGCCACCGGCACGACACGCCAGGAATTAAGCGGGGGCGGGAATGTGCTTGCCAGCCGCGCCGCTCTGCTCTTGGTGAAACAGCTCTACACGAAATTTTTCAAAAAGGGTCAGCCGACCAAGAGCGATTCCTTCCTCAGCCGGGTGGATGTTTCATTTAACATGGCCGATGAGCGAACAGGCAAACAAACAGCGACGGCCAAATTTAAAGTGAGCGACAACATTCTGCTCATCGGCGATGTCGGCGTGGCGGGCGACTTTCGCGGCCAGGTGAAATATCTGATTCGCTTCCGCTGATGAGGAGGCGGGCTGCCTTCACCGTCATCCCGAGCGACAGCCGAGGGATCCCGCGGCGCGACCTTAAAGGTAACTTCCACGGGATCCCTCGACTTCGCTTCGCTCCGCTCGGGATGACAGGTGCTTTGCTGCTCGTTTTCAGTGGCGCAACCGCGAAGGCGCAGAACGCGACCGAGCTGCCCGAGCAGAAAGCGAAACACAAACAGGAGCGCGCGGTGGCGAAGCAGCAGGAGAAGGTGGCGCAACGCGCCAATATCGAGTTCCGCGGCAACACCGCGTTCGATGAGAAGGCGCTGCGCTCGCAACTGAAGGAGCAGATCACGACCATTGAGCAATATGGATTGAGCAGCGCACGGGCGGATGACGCCGCCTTTTTCCTTGCGCTCTTTTATAAGAAGCACGGCTACGCGCACGTGGACGTTCGCTATGAAATCCAGGGCGATCGGCTCCGGCTCAATGTGGATGAAGGACCGCTCGTTCACCTGGGCAAGATCGAGTTCTCCGGCAACAAGAGCATCACCGCGGATAAATTGTTCGAGTATGCGGTCGGCCCGACGCGGGAGCGTTACTCGAAGATGCAGGCCTCCCTCCCTTTCGTCAGTGCGGATGTGGAAGAAGGCGCAAGCCTGGTCGAGCGCTTCTACATTTCCGAAGGCTTCGTCGACTGCACGGTGGAAAAGCCGCGCTACGATTTTCTCCAGCCGGATCTCGTTAGCGCGCTCATCGTCGTGCACGAAGGCCAGCGATACTCTTTCGGTCCGGTCGAGTTTATTGGTCCCACGATTTACGATCGCGAGACTTTGCGCGGACAGCTCATCGATTTAGTGAGCCAACCGTACACCGATGCGCGTGTGGCCGACATTCCGCGAAGGCTGCAAACCTATTACAAGGCGCGCGGCTATTATGCGGTGAAGGTCGAGGCGAGCGGCGACCCGGCCGCGGCTGCCGGTGGTCACGTGCCCGTGCGAGTGACGATTGATCCGAGTCACGTCTACTACTTCGATGGTGTGACGGTCAGCGGAACTCAGCAACTACGGCCCAGCTATCTCGTTAATCGATTCAGGAAATTGCGCGGCCAGCCTTACAGCCCGGATGTAGTTGAAAAAAAGTTTCGCGAGCTGATGCGAACGAGCCTGTTTAACATTCTTCAAATCAATCCCACGCCAGTCGATGCCAATTTGCTGCGCCTCGATATCAAGGTGGAGGAAGCAAAACGGCAGCAATTCGGCTTTTCCATCGGCTACGGCTCGTTCGAAGGCGGTATCTTCGGAGTGCAGTATGCGAATCGCGATCTCTTCGGCTATGGCCGGCCACTAACTACTTCGGTGGAGGTTTCGCAGCGCGGCTATAAGGGCGACATCCTTTACGAGGATCCGTATCTATTTGAGAGCGACTACTCGCTCCGGGCGCGACTTTCCGCCATTACTTTCGACTTCGATGGCTACTCCAAGTTCGAACTCGGCGGCCGATTTACTCTGAGCCGAAAGATTACCGATCACTACGAGGTCGCTCTGGTCTACGCCGGCCGGCATGTCGACATCACCGATGGCACCATCAGGCCAGAGGAGTTGGTCGGGCAGAATTCCTACTTCATCAGCTCAGTTGGTTTCACCCAGACGCTCGATTTGCGCAAAAACCCGCTGGTGGCGCCTCGAGGGTTAGTGCTCGATAACACGGTTGACTTCTCGACGAGCGCGCTCGGCAGCGACATCGATTTCCTGCGCACGACCGCGCGCGCGAGCTATTACCTTTCCTTCGCGCCGGAACCGATCGCGGTGGTCGGCGGCGAAAACCTGGAGAAATCCGGCTTTCGTAAATGGTTTGAGCGCAGCCTGCTCGCGGTGGGCGCGCGCGCGGGTGTGGTGTATCCGCTCGATACGGCGGGCAAAAGCGAAGCGCTCGCCATCCCCATTGATGAACGCTTTTTCAATGGCGGCAGCTCCAGCGTGCGCAGCTTCGGCGAACGCGACCTCGGGCCCCACGATCGCCGCGGCAATCCCATCGGTGGCGAGTTCTACACCATCTTCAATGTCGAGTACACCTTTCCGCTTTACGGCGAACTAAAAGGCGCGGTCTTCGTCGATGCCGGCAATCTGCTGCCGAATGCGAGCGAACCGGGTTTCGCTGATATGCGGTACGGGGTGGGTGCCGGTTTGCGTTATGATTTGCCGATTGGACCGGTGCGCTTGGATTACGGAGTGAATCCCAATCCGCGGCCGACGGAGGATTTCGGCGCGTTTCATTTCAGCTTTGGATTTGCCTTTTAGATGGACGGCCGGAATCGAAGCCAGCCGAACGCAGATCGCAAGCAGGTCATCCCGAGCGGAGTCGAGGGATCCCGTGGCGCAAGCTTAAAGGAAACGCAGCGGGATCCCTCCACTTCGCTTCGCTCCGGTCGGGATGACTTGGACGACGTGCCGATCGACGAATTTCGGAAACAACTGCACCAGCTGGTCGATTGGGCAGCGGATTACCGCGCCAACATCGAAAAGATGCCGGTCGCAGCCTCGGTCAGGCCCGGCGAAATTTCCGCGCAGCTTTCGTCTTTGCCACCCGAGAATGGCGAAGAGTTCGAGACCATCTTTGCCGACTTCAAAAACGTTATCGTTCCTGGAATTCTCAACTGGTCGCATCCAGAATTTCTCGCTTACTTCGGCTGCACCAGCACGGCGCCGGGTCTATTGGGCGAGATCGCCTCGGCCGCGTTGAACGTGAATGCGATGACGTGGCGGACCTCGCCCGCGGCAACGGAGTTGGAGACAATCGTAGTGGACTGGCTGCGGCAATGGATGCAGCTCCCCGGCGGTTGGAGCGGCGTGGTGTTCGACACGGCGTCCATCGGCATCATGCACGCGCTCTGCGCTGCGCGAGAAGAGGTGGTGCCGAATGCGCGGCGGCGCGGGATCAGCGGCGCGCCCGTCCTCCGCGTCTACACCTCGGATCAGGCGCACAGTTCGGTGGAAAAAGCGGCGATCGCCATCGGCGTGGGAGAAGACAATGTCGTGCGCATTCCGTGCGATGATCATTTCCGGATGCGCGTCGATGCGTTGCGTGAGGCGATTGAGCGGGATGTCTCGAGCAATCTTCAGCCGCTGGCGGTCGTCGCCACTTGCGGGACAACTTCAACCGCCAGCGTGGATCCGACGGCCGCGATCGCCGAGATTTGCCGCGCGCACGACGTCTGGCTGCACGTCGATGCCGCTTACGGCGGCGGACTCGCGTTGTTGCCAGAAGAACAATGGATCACCGATGGCTGGGCGGAGGCAGACTCCCTCGTGCTCAATCCGCACAAGATGCTTTTCGTCCCATTCGATTTCTCGGTCCTTTTCATGCGCGACCTCGAGACCCTGCGCCGCGTCTTCACGCTTGTGCCGGAATACCTGCGCGGAGATACAGAGAAAGCGGAACGGAACTACATGGATTACGGTGTGCCGCTGGGGCGCCGTTTTCGCGCGCTCAAAGCCTGGATGGTTTTCCGCACCTTCGGGCGCGATGGAATTGCCGCGCGAATCCGGGAGCATCTCCGTCTGGCGAAGCTTTTCAGTGAATGGGTGAGCGCGGCGGCCGAGTTTGAGCTTGCTGCGCCGCAGTCGATGGGCGTGGTTTGTTTTCGGGCGAAGGAAACTGGCGCGTTCAATTCCCGATTAATCCAGACGATTAACCGATCCGGAAAAGCTTACCTGAATCAAACCGAGCTGCGGGGGCGAACCGTGATCCGCCTCGGCCTGGGCAACATTTTGACGGCGGAGAAGCATCTCCGCGCCGCGTGGGAAGTGATTCAGGAGACCGCGCGCCGGCTGGCGCAGCGGTAGCCACGATTGCAGGCAGACGCGACGGCGTTTGACACAAACGCCTCTACACCGCGGACGCGACACCATCAGTACAGCGAAAGTCTTCCCGACACTCACGCGTCGGGAAGACTTCGCGAAAGAAACGATTTTACTGAACGCGAGCTAGGGCGTCGGGGACGCGGTGGTCGTGCTCGTGGGCGATGAGCCGGCGTTAATGGTGGTGTTCGTCTCGGTCTTGTTCGTCGTAGCGGGCGAAGCGGAAGGATTCACCACCGTGGTACTGTTCTCCGTCTTGCTTTCAGCCGGCGGATTGGCCGTCTCGGTTTTTTGCTCACAAGCCGCGAGCAACGACGCGGCGCCAGCGAGGATGCAGATGTATTTCTTCATAATTGAATAGATGGAGACCCAATGTGGGTTAACCCAAGAATCGGAGCAAGCACCGTTTTCGGTCTTGCCTGGAATTAGCTCCGCGCGGCTGCAAGGTCGCGCGCGCCACCGGCCGTCATCCCGACCGCAGCGCAGCGAAGTGGAGGGATCCCGCGGCGAAACTTGTCCGGTGACTTCCACGGGATCTTTCGACTTTCGCTCGGGATGACGGTGCAAAGTGCGGGCCAGTGTGGCTTAGAACGCTGGCGCAAACTCCAGCCCGTGCGCATCAGCCACCGCATCGATGGTGAGCTTGCCCTCGCGCGTATTCACTCCACCGACGAGCGCGGGCTGCTGTTTGCACGCGCCTTCCAAACCCAAATCGGCCAGCAATTCCACATACCGCGCCGTGGCATTACTCAAAGCCTGCGTCGACGTGCGCGCGTACGCCCCCGGCATATTCGCCACGCAATAATGCGTCACCTGCTCCTCCACGTAGACCGGGTTCTCGTGCGTCGTCGCCCGCGAGGTTTCAGCGCAGCCACCCTGATCGATGGCGATATCGACAAACACGCTGCCTGGCCTCATGCGCCGCAACATTTCGCGCGAGATCAGCTTCGGCGCCTTCGCTCCTGGCACCAGCACCGCGCCGATGAGCAGGTCGGTTGTCGGCATTAACTCAGTCAGATTGGCCTCATTTGAATAAAGCGTCTTCACATTGGGCATGGTGAGATCGAGGAAACGCATGCGTTCGCCGTCCACTTCGAGAATGATGACGTCCGCCTTCAGCCCCAGGGCCATGCGCGCAGCGTTCACGCCGGAAGTGCCGCCGCCGATCACCACCACTTTACCCGGCAGCACGCCAGGGACGCCGCCCAGCAAGACGCCGTTGCCGCCATTATGCTTGGCCAAATAATATGCGCCCATCACCACCGACATGCGCCCCGCAATCTCGCTCATCGGCTCGAGCAAGGGCAATTTGTTGCCCACCTGGATAGTCTCGTAAGCCACCCCGGTCACCCCGGATTTCAGCAATGCTTCAGTGAGCGGTTTGCTCGCGGCCAGATGCAGATAGGTAAAAAGAATCTGTCCTTTCCGCAGCAGCTCGTACTCAGCAGGCAACGGCTCCTTCACTTTCACGATCATCTCCGCCTCGCGGAAAACTTCGGACGCGGTGTCGATGATTTTCGCGCCCGCCTCCACGTAAGCCTCGTCGGGAAATCCGGAACCGATCCCCGCATTTTTCTGCACCAGCACCGTATGTCCGCGCCGCGTAAGCGTGGAAGCGGTCGAAGGAATGAGGCCGACGCGGTGCTCTTGCGGTTTGATTTCCCTGGGAACGCCGATGGTCATGGGTAGTGATGAGTGACAAGTGACTAGTTTTAGGCACGCGTGGCAAGCCGGCGCCGTAGCGCATTGAGCATCTTTCGCAGTTCAGCCACCAGCTCGGCAGTAGCAGCTATCTCTCGTACCGGGCAGAACTTCAGTTCAACGCTGAGGATTAGTTGCGTGTCGACCTCAGCGACCGACCCTTCGGCATTTGAAATGAATTGGAGGAATTCACCAGTGGTGCGGCGGGCTTGTCCTTCTGCGATGTTAGAGGGCACTGACACGGCCGCTCTACGAAGTTGGGCAATCAAACCAAACTTTTCCTCCGCCGGAAAGTTCGTTGTAAGTCGATAAACCATTTTGGCGAGCTCAATACTCTTCTGCCAACCGATCAGATCTTTATAACTGCGCGTCTTCGATTCCATGTGGCGGGTTGTATCGGAAAACTCGTCACTCGTCACTCGTCACTATTAATTCAACGACGGATCGTCGGGCGCGGCCGCGAGCATCTTAAACCACGGCCCCAGCCCGCGCATGATATCGAACCAAAGCTTCGGCACTTGATCGAGCTTGAGTGCATTGCGACTCGCCTTCTGCACCACCCACGAATTGCCTTTCATCTCCGCTTCCAGCTGACCCGCACTCCAGCCGGCGTAGCCGACAAACGCACGCAGGGATCCGGGGCTCTTCTCCACGCGTTCGTTCGCTTCTTCGACGCCGACATTGTGATTTAATTTCAGCCCGTTTTCCCACTCCAGCGTCGCGAACATGAGGCGGTCCCGTCCGACCGGGCCGCCGAAAAAAACCGGCACATTCTCGAGACCATTCGGCGGGGCGTCTGTCACAATCTCGCCAACCTGTTTGCCCAATGGCCGGTTGAGGATAATGCCGAGTGCGCCTTCTTCCGGCGAATACGCGGAGAGAAACAAAACCGCGCGCCGGAAATTCGGGTCGAGCATGCCCGGGTGCGCGACCAGGAGCGACCCGGCCAGGTTCTTCGGCTCTTCCGCAGGCAGCTCGCGCATCATTTAAGTAAGAGCGAGCGCACGGGCACGCAAGTTTGCGGTCGCCGAATGAGGCGACACTCACCAAACACCTGTCATCCTGAGCGCAGCGCTGCGAAGTCGAAGGATCCCGCGGAGTTACCTGAAAGCTCCGCCACGGGATCCCTCGACTTCGCTGTGCTCCGCCCGGGATGACAGCGGCTATCGTGTGCGCATCAGGTATCGATTCGTTATTTCGTAAATCACATCCGCTTTCAGCTCTCCGCGCCAGGACATCGCGGTCGCTGTCACCAGCTTCTGCGAATCAGCCGGCAAATTATCCAGCAATGCGTTGCGTCGCTCGGGATCGAGTTCGCCGAAAATGTCATCGATCAAAAGCAGCGGTGACTGTTCTTGCCAACCCCTGAACACATTCGCTTGCGCAATCTTAAGCGCGAGCGCGATGCCGCGTTGCTGCCCTTCGGAGGCGGTTTGCGCCGCCGGCATGTCGTCGACGAACAATTCAAGGTCATCGCGGTGCGGCCCAACAATCGTCTGTCGCAGACGCGCTTCTTCGGCGCGCGACCGCGCGAGCTCATCGGCAAAATTTCCGCTCAAACCCGGAGCGAACCGCACGGTTAGGTGTTCGCGCGCGCCACTGATGCGTTCGTAGGCTGCGGCCGCGCGCGGCGCGATCATCTCCGCCATCGCACTGCGCACACGCTCCAGAATTTCTCCGTGCACGATCAGCTGCTGATCGTACGCGGCCAGCTCGCGCAGGCGTGAGACACCGCTCTTGAGCAGCGCGTTGCGCGCACGCAAGGCACGTTCGTAGGCGCGCAATGCTGGTCGATACGAGCTGTCAATCTGCGCGCCGATGAAATCGAGATAGCGCCGCCGCGCTTCCGACCCGCCGCGCACCAGCTCGATGTCAGAATTGGCGAAAGAGACGACACGGGCGATGCGCAGGTATTCGCGAAGGGCGCGCTGCTCCACCTCATCGAACTTCACGCTGCGCCGCAATTCACCATAGCGAAACTCGAGCAGGTGCCCGTCCACTTTGCCCCGAACACCGAATGACTTTTTTCCAAGCTGAATAATCGGCGCGAGCGAAGACGAACGCTGCGATTGCAGACGCAGTAGCACACACGCTGCTTCCAAAATCGTGGTCTTTCCCTCACCGTTGGCGCCGAGGAAAAAATTGAATCCCGCACTTAGCTCGACCGCTGCGCTGGCGAAGCAGCGGAAATCGCGCAGCCGCAGATCATTCAACATTTCCGGTCTCGAGATTGATCAATTCGACGCGGCTCATCATCTCTGCCGGCAGGCGCTGGTGATGGTAGAAACTTCCGCTGATGGGCGTGACGTGCGCAGGCCGCAATCCCACCGCCGTGGCGATGAAATTGTCATCGCAGAAAACACCGTTTGTCGGATCGAGCCCCACCCAGCCTGCGCCAGGCAAAAACACTTCGGTCCATGCGTGCAGCGAGCGCTCGGCGCGATGAATCGTGGCATCCGCTTCCCGCAAATAACCGGAGACGATTCGCGCTGCCAGGCCCAGACCGCGCAGGATTTCCGCGAGCAGCACGGCGACATCGCGACAAGCGCCCCGCTTGCGCCGCAGCGTTTCAGCGGGGGGGCGCGCCGGGCCTTCTTCGCGCCGTTCGTAGGCAATCGCCTGGTGAATGGCGCGCGCCAGTTCCACCAGGGTGGCGACAGTTCCGCGCCGTGATTCCGCGCTCGGCGCCGTCCAGTCTGGCAGCGCAATAATGCCCCGTGATAGCCGCCGCGAGTAGACGCGTACGAGCGGCGCGAATTCCTTTGCGTAGCGAAAAGGTAATTCCACCGCGTCGGGCGGGAGAATGAAATCGAATGGATTTTTCGGCGCGATCTCCAGGTCCGCCGTCATCTTCACCTGCAGTGTTTCGGCCGCGCCCGAGAAGAAGAACGAGGCGACATCGTTATCGAAGACATCGCGCGAAAAACGAATCGTCGCCTCCGGCTGCGCCTGCCATCGCAGCCCGCGCAGTTGCAAAAAAGCGCCCGCGCGCGGAATCACGCGCAGCTCATGCGGCGAGAACTTCACCGCCTCGGCGTAGCGGTAAGTCGTTTCGTAACAGATGCGCAGTTGCACGCGTCGAGTATGGCATCGGCCGAACCTGAGCGCATTTGCGGTCCGAGAAATATCTTGCACGGCGCCACAAGCTCAGCTACAGAAGCCGCAGATTTGCAGATTGTTCTGGGGGGAACAGCCGCCCTTCGCGTCCATTCGGGCACGGAGGGCGGTACTTTTTCTGCAATGACCGAGCGGCCAATCGTGCGGCGAAATTTCTCCTGGACGCTGGCGTTTACCACCATCGCACTCGCCGTCATCGCTGCGGGCGTTTTCGTCTTTGAGCGCTGCTCTTCGTTGCCGCACCGCGCGGCCCGCACCGCTGTTGATGAACTTGAGCGCGTCGGCCGTGATGTGCGCGACGCCGTCGTCGATATCGCGCGATTGCAGCCGCGCGTGACGGTTAACAATCGCGTCTATTTCGAACAAAGCTCGCCTATCGCTGAGCTGGCGCTGGTCTCGCAACGACTCGAAGTGGAGCATGAATTTTCCCACACCTGGGCCGGCAGCACGAAGCGCTTAAAACTTCACGGCACTTTCATCGCACGGGCCGGGTTCGATTTGCGCCAGGAATTCACCGTCAATGTGCAGTCGCCGGAGACAATCGTGCGCCTTCCCCACGCGCAGCTCCTTTCCGTGCAGCAGGAGAACGTCGACGTGCTCGTCTACGAGAACGGCTACTGGAATCCCATCTCCGGGGCTGACGTGCAATTGGAACTCGCCGAGCTGGCAAAGCTCGCACACGACAAAGCGCGGGGGAGCGACATCGCCGCGCAAGCCGAGCAGATGTTTCAGACGCAACTCACCACACGCCTGCCAAACCCCGAAAAGGTGCGCGTCGTTTTCTACGAAACAAAACCGCACACGTGAGCTGCGCCTGTTAATTTGATGGCAGCGAAGAACAAACTGGTGCTCGCGCTTTCCCTCCTTCTTCTCGCGCTCGCCCTCGGCAGCCTGCTTTCGCCGTTTGTGGTCACGCGCGCCATCGCTTTTTGGTTGCGCCACGAAGCGCGTCGCTCCGGTCTCACCGTGACAATGGCGGAGATTCGCGCGCCGTTTTTGCGACCCGTGGAAATCCACGGGCTGCACGTGATCAGCGCGGGAATCGGCGGCGCACATCTCGAGATCACTGCGCCGCGAGTGGAGGCAGCGTTCCGCCTCGCGGCGCTGCTCGACCGCTCCGAGCACGTGCATGCCCTGCGCTTCCTGCGCGTGGAAAAGGCGCGTGTCGCTGTTCGTGGCCGCGCCATCGCCAGCGCCGGTAAAATCGATTGGGAAAAGCTCGGTGCGCTTCTGCCGGAGCAGTTCGACCTCTCCGCCGACCACCTTCTCTTCGAGCAATCCTTCGCCCGCGTGGAAATGCACGATGCCCACATCTCCGGCCTGAGCGGCAAAAGCGGTGCGTTCTCCGTCGCGTCCGTGCAATTGCGCGGCCCGCATTTGCAAAAAACCTTCGCTGATGTGCGTGGCGTCACTCGGTGGCAGGATGGTCGCCTGACCATCGGCTCAGTTCGGTTGCTCGACGGTTTCGAGATCGACTCACTCGCGCTCGATTTCACCCGCCTGCGCGCCACCCGTCTCGCTGCCGACCTGAGCGTCACCCTTTTTGCCGGAAACATGCGCGCGAACCTCGCGACCGAACGCGTCGGCGACACCCGCATCTGGGAAGCAGCCGGCAGCGCCTCAGGCATTTCCCTTTCCCAACTCGCGCGCTCGCTCGGGTTGGCCGAGCCAGTCAGCGGTTCGCTCCGCGCATCGAAGTTCAGCTTCCGCGGCGATCCGCGCGATCTTCTTCACGCCACCGCCTCGGTCTGGACAGAGCTTACCGGCTTCAGCTGGAGCAAGCGCAATGCCGACGTCATCATGCTGGGCGCGAATTTTTACGAGCGCACCATTCAGCTCCAGGAGCTTTATCTGAAACAGCGCGCCAACGAGCTCACCCTCAGCGGTGAAACTTCCCTCAGCGCTGACTGGCTCAATCCGGATTTCCGCGGCGACATCTCCGGCTCGATCAATGATCTCGGGCAATTTGCCGAGTTGTTCGGCGCCGCCGCGGACTCATTCGCCGGCACGGCCGCTATTCGTGGCCGCGTCCATGCACACGAGCGCAAGGTCGATGGCGAGCTCGCCATCACCGGCGACGCTCTCACCATTCTCCGCATCCCAGCCGATTCTCTCACCGCGCGTCTTACCCTTGATTCTCCGCGGGTGCAGCTGAGCGAGTTTGAGATCAGGCGCGGCGAAGATTTCGTGCGCGGCAGCGGTCAGACCGATTTTGCGCGGAGCAGATCGTTTCAATTTTCCGGTGACAGCTGGTGCCACGATATGACCCAATATCGCGCGCGGCTTCCACTGCTCGGAGATCTTTCCGGCAATCTCTTTCTCCAGCTTGACGCCACCGGCGATGAGAAGGCCGCGACCATTTCTCTCGCGGCGCAGACTTCCGACGCCAGGATCGCGAGCCACGGCACATGGCGCGGTGAAAACATCGCGCTGGATTCTTTGAGCATAACCATGAGCGATCTCACTGCCGCGTTCACCGGCACGCTCGATCTTGCCGATCCGAAAAATATCACTCTCACCCTCTCCCCAGCTGCGCAGGTGCGGCTGGCGCAGAATCTGGATGCCGGCATTTGCCTTCACGGAATGGAATGGCTTGGAGGCGATGCCGGCGCGCCGCTCTTGCAAATCGTCATCACGCCGCGTCAACTCGTGCTCTCCGATGGCGCCACAACGCAGACCCTGCCCTTCTGCCGCGAGGCGGACACTCCCGCGCAACCTTTGCGTCTCAGCGTGCCGGCCGCCGCGCCTAGGCCGCAGCCGACGCCGTGAGCTCAACCGCGCCGTTCTCGCGCGACGCGGAAAGCCATGGCTGCAATTTCTCTTCCACTTCCGGCGCAGGCGACACGCAGAAATCGATTCCGGCATTCACCCGCACAACGTCACCATCAGCGGTATGAAAGAGCAGGTGCACCGGCCGGCTGCCGCGGCAGCTGGCCAGAATCGCGCGCACTTCGCGCAACTCATCGCTGCTTGTCTCCGGCGCAAAATGCAACTCAAGTGGAGCTGGCTCTTCGCTCACCCGCAGCGACGCCACAGACTCGGAACTTAAGGCGCGAACATTTTGCGCCACCGCCCGCAACGCTTCATCGCGGAGATCAAGCGTGCCGCGCACGCCGGCGACGTTGCCAACCACCAGCTTGTCGGCGCACTCGAGATAAACGTCGTTCCAGACGACCAGCTCGAGCGAGGCGCTCAAATCCTCCAGCCACACCACCGCGAACGGTTTGCTCTCTTTCTTGGTGAACTTCTTCTCCACCTGTGAGATCACGCCCGCCACACGAAACGTCGAGCGGTCAGCAAGCTCGTTCAGCGACGCGATCGTCCGGTACTTTCCGCTCGCGAGCAGATGCGCGTGCGCGTCGAGCGGATGACCGCTCACGTAAAAACCAAGGAGGTCTTTCTCGAACAGCATCTTCTCGCGATCCGTCCACGGCGTCACCGCGCGCTGCCGCACCGGCGCGATCTCTTCGTGCGCGTCCCCAAAAAGCGACACCTGTCCCAGGGCGCGATCGCGCTGCGCGGCCGACGCCGCACTCAGCGCGTCATCAATACAGGCAAACAACTCCGCCCGTTCGCGAGCGAGGAAATCAAACGCGCCCGATTTGATGAGCGACTCGAGCATCTTGCGACTGGCGATGCGCGAATCCAGCCGCCGGCACAAATCCTCCAGCGATTTGAACTCACCGCTGCTCACCCGCTCACGAATCGTTAGCTCCATCGCCCCCGCGCCCACATGCTTGATCGCCGCCAGGCCAAAGTGAATGGCGCCCAATCTCTCGTCATCCCGAGCGGAGCGCAGCGAAGTCGAGGGATCCCGTCGCGCCACCTGTCCACTTACATCCCGGGATCCCTCCACTCCGTTCCGCTCTGCTCTACTGCGCTCGGGATGACAGCTTGGTTCCGGGGTAAACTTCAATCCGCTGCGATTGATATCCGGCGGCAGAATGGTAATGCCCATCCGCTTACACTCGGCCACCAGCACTGAAATCTTTTCCGTATTGTTAATCTCATTGCTGAGCAACCCGGCCATGAACTCGA
>JBBPYF010000070.1:0-18474 GCA_038200165.1 Chthoniobacterales bacterium
GTTTCCGTCCACATGAAGGCCTGCAAACCCTGCACCCATTCGAAATAGGAAACGATGACGCCACCGGCGTTGCACAAGATGTCGGGGATGACGAAGATTTCGTCCCAGCGTCCTTCGAGAATCTTGTCCGCTTTCGGCGTGGTCGGGCCGTTGGCGCCTTCCGCAAGAATGCGGCACTGTAATTTATCGGCGTTGGTCGAGTTGATGACGCGATCGATCGCGCACGGCGCGAGCACATCGCATTTTTGGAGGAGCATTTCTTTGGGATCGATGTGATCGGCTTCGTGAAACCCGCGTAGATTCCCCTTCTTGATGACATGCTGCTCGGCCGCTTTGATGTCGATACCCTTGGGATTGTAAATGGCGGCGTAGGCGTCGCTGACGCCCACGATTTTCATTCCAGTGTTGAGCGCGAGCGATAACGCCGCAACCGAGCCCACATTGCCGAACCCCTGCACGACGGCGGTGGATTTCTCCGGATCCATTTTCAAGATGTCCATCGCGCGCTCGATCAGGTAAACGACGCCGCGGCCAGTGGCTTCGCGCCGCCCTTCCGTGCCGCCGATCGAGACCGGTTTGCCGGTGACGATTTCACTCACGGCATATCCTTGATACACCGAATAGGTATCCATGAACCAACCCATGACCTGTTCGTTCGTGCCCATGTCCGGCCCCATGATGTCGGTGTGCGGGCCAACGAACGGAATCATCTCCTGCATGTAACGGCGCGAGACGGCTTCGAGTTCATTGCGCGAAAGCTTCGTCGGATCGCAGGCGATGCCACCTTTGGCGCCGCCGTAGGGCAAACCGGCCAGCGCGCATTTCCAGCTCATCCACATCGCGAGCGCGGCGGTTTCGCCCATGGAAAGGTCAGGCGCGAAACGCGTGCCGCCTTTGGTCGGACCGAGCGTGAGGTGATGTTGCACGCGATAGCCCTGGAAGGTCTGCGTGTTGCCGTCGTCCATGTGCACCGGCAACGTCACCGCCACCGAGCGCTTCGGCAGCATCAAACGCTCGCGATGGTTCGGATCGATCTGGAGATAATCGGCAATGACGCGAAATTGCTCGCACGCCATACGGAAAATGTCGTCGTCGTAAATCGTGAGCCCGGAACTCATGATGAAGAGGAGGCGCACGAATCGCGCCGGAACCGTGCTATTTCCGTTGTAGAGGGGTTTGTGTCAAACGCCGTCCTCGCTGGCGCGCTGCGCCTGCAAGGCGCCCAACAAGCAACGTTTGGCACAAGACATACCCACCATCTACAATCTCGACTCATGATAGACTTCAGCCATGCGCGCATCGAAACCGTAGCCGTTCACGCTGGAAACGAAATCGATGCCTCGACCGGCGCCGTCTCGCCGCCTATTCATCTCTCGACCACGTTCCAGCGCGATGTCGAGGGAACGTACACGCGCGGCTTCATGTATTCGCGCAACGAAAATCCGAACCGCAATGCGCTGGAGCGCGGCGTGGCGGCGCTCGAAGGCGGCGCGGGTACGGCCGCTTTCGGAAGCGGAATGGCTGCGGCCATGGCGTTGTTCCAGGCGCTCAACCCCGGCGATCACATCCTCGCCCACGCCGATGCCTACTACGGTATGATTCGTTTGCTGCGCGATGTTTTCGTCCGATGGAAACTCGAGGTCGATCTGATTGACATGTGCGACGTCGCCGCAGTTAAAAACGCGCTGCGCCCGAACCCGAAGCTGGTCTGGATCGAAACGCCATCGAACCCGCTCTGGCGCGTCGTTGATCTTAACCAAGTCATCACCATCGCGCATGACGCCGGCGCGATTTGCGTTTGCGATAACACCTGCTCGCCCACCATTCAACGGCCCTTCGAATTCGGCGCCGACATTGTCCACTACTCCACCACGAAATATTTCGGCGGACATTGCGACGTGCTCGGTGGAATTCTCGTTAGCAAAAATGACGATGAATTCTTTCAGCGCATCCGCGCCATCCAGTATACCGGCGGCGCCGTCCCCTCGCCTTTCGATTGCTGGCTGGTGGCTCGGGGCATGCGCACGCTGCCGTGGCGCATGCGCGCGCACAGCGAGAATACGCTGAAAGTGGCGGAGTTTCTCGCGCAACACTCACACGTTGAGCGCGTGCATTATCCGGGGTTGTCCTTGCATCCTGGTCACGCCATTGCGGTCAAACAGATGCGGATGTTCGGCGGCATGCTCTCAGTCGAGGTGAAGGGCGGACGCGAGGCTGCGATGAAGGTCGCGGCCAACACCGGAATTTTCACCCGCGCCACCAGCCTCGGCGGAGTGGAGAGCCTGATCGAGCATCGTGCGTCGATTGAAGGGGCGACGTCGCGCTCGCCTGAAGGTTTGCTGCGTTTATCCATCGGCTTGGAGAACGCTGACGACCTGATCGCCGACCTGGATCAGGCGCTCAGCGTAGCTTGCGCTTAGCCACCTCGAACAAGTCGCGCACTTCGTGCACGCGCAGGAACAGCGCCGCGCCGAAAAATGCGATCGCTCCGACAGCGATCGTGGCAAAGAGCGCGAGCAATTTTTGCAACAAGCGCATCTGTTCCCACGCTCCCAGCCACCAGTGATTCGCTCCCCAGCAAATCAGGGCGAGCAACGCACCGGCCAAGCCGATTCTCGTTAGCCCGCTGAGAAGCCGGCGTGTTTCCAGGCCGCGCGTGTGTTGCCACATCAATGCGTAGAGCAGCAGAAAATTAATGGTGGCGACGATGCTGGTGGAGAAGGCCAGGCCGCGATGTCCCCAGCCGAGCCGAAAGGTGAAGAGCCAGTTGAGAAACAGATTCGTCCCGATGGCGAGAAAGCTCACCAGCATCGGCGTGTTGCGCTTGCCGATGGCGTAGAACGCGGGTGTCAGAACCTTTAGCGCTGAGTAGGCCACGAGCCCGAGCGCATAAAATTGCAGCGCTCCGGCTGTTTGCCGCGTCATCTCCGCGGTGAACCGGCCATGCTCATAAATCACACTGATGATGGGCGACGCCAACATGGCGAGGCCGATGGCGGAGGGAATCGTCAGCAAAAACGCCAGGCGCATTCCGCTGGCGATTATGGCGCGAAACTCTTCCGTGTTGCCCATGGCTGCGCTCTTCGAAGCGAGCGGCAGCGTGACCGTGCCGATGGCGACGCCGAAAATGCCGAGCGGCAATTGCATCAGACGAAAGGCGATGTTGAGCCAGCTCACCGGGCCGTTGCCGAGACTGGCGGCGAAGCCGCTGTTGATGAGCACATTCACCTGCACCGCGCTGGCGGCGATGACGGCCGGTCCCATTAAACTGAGCACGGTGCGCACGCCCCGATCGCGCCATTGGAAATCAGGATGATATTTGTAACCAACGCGACGCAGCGCCGGGAATTGCGCCGTCAGTTGCCACAATCCACCGACGAGCGTGCCGGCGGCCAGGCCGATAAGTGAACGCGCGCCGAAATGCGGATCGAGCCACCAGCCGATCCCCACCCCGGCGATAATGGAGCCGAGATTAAAGTAGCTCGATGCCATGGCGGGTGGGCCGAACACGTGCTTCGCGTTCAGCATTCCCATGACCAAAGCCGCGAGCGAAACCAGGAGCATGAATGGCCACATGATGCGCGTGAGCAGAACGGTGAGCGCGGTCTTCTCCGGGTCCCAATTCCACCAGGTGAGCAGACCGACCAGTTGCGCCGCGAAGATGATGCCGAGCAGCGTGACCACGCTCATGAAAATGGCGGTCAGCGTCGCGACTTTATCAGCGAGCCGCCACGCCGACTCATCACCTTCCGTCGCGATCTTACCGGAAAACGTGGTGATGAACGCAGTGGAAAGCGCGCCTTCAGCAAAGAGATCGCGCAACAAATTCGGCAACCGGAACGCCATGAGAAACGCGTCGAGATTTTTCCCCGCGCCGAAAAGTCCGGCGAAAATCTGCTCGCGAATGAGCCCGAGTATTCGGCTGCACAAAACGGCGAGCCCGACAACGCCGGTTGCGCGCGTGCTGAGTCGCGATTGCTTTGGCGCGACGCTCACAATCTCGTCGGCAAATCGATGAACTCCCAGCCGAGCTGGAATTTGCACGCAAGGTGCGCGGCGAGAGCTTTGACGCCGAATGTCTCGGTGGCGTAGTGGCCGCCGAGGAGAAGATTGACACCGAACTCCTGCGCCGCGACAGCGGCCCAATGCGGCGCTTCGCCGGTGATGAAGGTGTCGATTCCTTCCGCCGTAACGCGCGCGATCTCGCCGCCCGCGCCGCCGGTAATGACGCCGATTTGCCGCGTCATCTCGGGCCCGGCGGCGATGCATTGCACCGGTCCCTTCACTGCTGTCTCAAGCTGCTTGACGATTTCTGATAAAGGAATTTCAACCGAGGCGCGTCGGCCCAGCAATGAGCCTTTCTCCTCGAAGAACGGCTCGGAGTTTTCGACGCCGAGAGCGCGCATGAGCAGCACGTTGTTGCCGAGCTCGGGATGCAAATCGAGGGGCAGATGCGCGCTGTAAACGGCGACGTCGTGGTCGCAGGCGAGTTTGAGCTGCCGATAAAATGCGCCCGTGATTGGCCGCAATCCGCTCCAGAACATGCCGTGGTGCACGATGAGGAGATTGGCGCCGTGCTCCGCCGCGACTTGCAGCGCGCGCGTGGAGAAATCGACCGCGGCCGCGACCTTTCTGACAATGCCGGAGTTCTCGAGCTGAAGCCCATTAAGAGCGTTGTCGAAGTCGGCGATCTCGCGCACGCGCAGATACTCATCGCAATGCGCGACGATGGAGTGGAGCGATGTCACGTGTCCACTCTGCCAAGCCGCGCGATTTTTGCACGGTCGAAGCGAAGAGGCTTGACGCTGCCGCCTCTCCTGTGAGTTTTAATGCGCCAATGGAATACACCGACGCGCCGACGCAGACGGCCCTGACCACAACGTGTCCACATTGCGGCCATCAAATGGCGACCGGTGCGGCCGTGTGCGATCACTGCGGCTGGACGCGCGAAGGCGATGAAACGGCGGAGGGTAAAGCGAGCGACGCCTTCGCGGTCTTGCTCAGCATCGTGCCAGGCCTGGGGCATATTTATAAAGGGCATACCATGCTCGGGCTGCTGCTGGTTTTTGTAGCAACTCCGATGGCGATCGGCCTGGCCTTGCTTGCGGCGACAGCGACGGCGGGTTTCGCCGTGCTACTTCTTCCGCTCTACTGGCTCGGGGTGATGTTTCACGTCTACGGCATCGAAGATCGCGTCGGCCCTAAAGCGGACGAGGGCGAGCAATACTGAGGTTGTAGTCGCGTTCGTTGGACGCGGCTCGTGAGAGAACGCCAATAGCCGCGGCCGGCAACCGCGGCTACAGACACGCGCGATGGATTTCCTCCAGAATCTCGCGCAGTCCGTAGCGGAATTTCCATTGCCGATAATGCGATTGAAATTTCCGCACGTCGCTGATCCACCAGATGTGATCGCCGATGCGGTTCGTCTCTTCGTAATTCCACGTCAGCTTGCGGCCGCTGATTTCTTCACAGAGCGCGATCGCTTCCAGCATGGAGCAATTGCAAAACCGACCGCCGCCGATGTTGTAAATCTCGGCCACGCGCGGCGCATCGATGAAGGCGGCGAAGGCGGCGACGAGATCGAACGAATGAATGTTGTCGCGCACCTGTTTGCCTTTGTAGCCGAAAACGCGGTAGGTGCGCCCGCCCACGCAGCACTTCATCAGGTAGGAGAGGAAACCGTGCAGCTCCGCGCCGGCATGCGCCGGTCCGGTGAGACAGCCGCCGCGGAAACACGCCGTCGGCATTCCGAAGTAGCGGCCGTATTCCTGCACGAGCAAATCGGCCGCGGCTTTCGATGCGCCGAAGAGCGAATGCTTGGTCGCGTCGATGCTCATCGTCTCGGGAATGCCCGGCTCGTATTCGTGGTCGGGCGGGATCTCCCAGCGCGTCTCGAGTTCGCGCAGCGGCAGCCGATTCGGCGTATCGCCGTAGACTTTGTTGGTCGAGGTAAAGACGAATGGCGCTTCCGGGCAATGCGCGCGCGCGGCTTCCAGGAGGTTGAGTGTGCCGTTGGCGTTGACGGTGAAGTCGGTCTGCGGATCGCGCGCGGCCCAATCGTGTGACGGCTGCGCGGCGGTGTGGATGACGGCACGAATATGACCGCGGAGTTTCGCAAAGAGCGCGTTCACTCCGGCGGCGTCGCGAATGTCGAGAGGCTGGTGCTCGTAGCCGCGCAATGTTTTTAAGAGCTCATCCCGCGTCGCTTTGGTGGAAGCTTCCTCGCCAAAGAATTGCGCGCGCATGTCGTTGTCGATGCCGACGACGCGCGCACCATTATTCGCATAATGCTTCACCGTCTCCGAGCCGATAAGTCCTGCCGAACCGGTGACGATCATTGTTTCCATATGCCGTCTCAGCGCGCCTCGCCGATAATCCACGTCACGCGCTTTGCCTCACGATCGACCCGCGCCGACGGCAGCGATTCGTCGCCGGCAAAAATGCGATCGATCAATGCCGCGGGCTTGTTTGCATCGACCAGAAAACAAGTCTCACGCGCGGCGAGAATGAGGGGAAATGTGAACGTCAGCCGCCATGATTGTAACTTCGCAACGTAATTGGCGGCCACGCGCCGGTTCATCTCCTGAAGTGCGGCGGTGTTGGGAAATAGCGAAGCCGTGTGGCCATCGTCGCCGATGCCGAGCAGGATGAGGTCGTGCTGGTAAATCGGCTCAGTGCGCTGCGCCGCGAGCGTGTCGAGCTGTTGCTGATAGTCGTCCGCAGCGACCGGCGGCTCGATTTCGCCGCGCATGCGCAAAACGGAATGCGACGGAACGCGCGCCGGCGCGAGCAAGGTGTCGTTCGCCATTTTGAAATTGCTTTGCTCATCCTCCGGCGGAACGCAGCGCTCATCGCTGAAGCTGATGACAATTTTTTCCCACGGCAGCTCACTTTGTGCCAGTGCCGCGTAAACCGGTCGCGGCGTGTTCCCGCCGGAGAGCGCGATGCGAAACTCACCGCGCTCGGCCAGCGCCGCGCGCGCGATCGTGATGATGAATTCTTCCGCTTCGCGCGCGAACTGCGTTGGCCGGATGACTTCGCGCGCCATTCAGATCGCGCAATGCGACATGCCGCGTTTCTCCAGGTAGCGCTGATGATATTCTTCCGCGCGATAAAATGGCGGCGCCGGCTCGATCTGCGTAACGATTGGCCGCGCAAAACGTCCGGTCTTTTCCAGCGCGTTCCTGGAAGCTTCCGCCTCGGCTTTTTGTTCCGGCGAATGAAAGAAAATTACCGAGCGATATTGCGCGCCGACGTCCGGCCCCTGCCGGTTGCGCGTGGTGGGATCGTGATTGGCCCAGAAAACATCGAGCAACTGAGGATACGAAATTCGCGCCGGATCAAACTCGACCTGCACCACCTCCGCGTGGCCGGTCTGGTCAGTGCAAATATCTTCGTAGCTCGGGTTCTCGGTCGTGCCACCGGCGTAGCCGACAGCGGTGTTGCTCACGCCGTCAAGTTTGCGGAACATCTCCTCCACGCCCCAGAAACAACCCGCCCCGAATGTCGCGTTTTCCGTCTTCATGCCGCACGATGAAACGGTTGCGCCCGCTGCGCAACATGCGCCGTTGTAGCTGCCGTCCGTCCCGGCGGCAGAGACGTTGCAGTAACTACGTCGAACCTTCGTCTGTCCCGAAAGCTATTCGGGGCAGCTACAATGAAAAAACGCCGTTCTGCTTGCGTCGGCGCAGCGAATCAGAAGATTCTCCGCCGAATGCCCGGCGCGACGACTCTCGATCAAATCCGCACGCCTCTCGGCATTCGCGTGCTGAATAAATGCGGCGTATTTCTCGATGGTGCGGTCATCCGGCACGCGCGGGCTGAGAGTTTTCTCGAAGCCGCGCGGCAACGTTGCGGGCTGGACGATTTCGGCGTGGGCGATTTTTTCGAGCCGCTCGCGCGCCTGCTCGATTCGTGTCACCGCGAGGCGCAGCTCAATCTTGTCGGTAAATTTGCTCTCCGCTCCGACATCACGCAGCAGCTTTGCAATCGCCTCCTCCTTCAGCGTGACCGCAGCCTGCAACCTCAAATTGCCAGGCAGAAAATCAGAGAGCCGCTCTTTATCGTCGGCCTTCCCCGCACCGGAACCACCCTCCTGCACACCTTGCTCGCGGCGGATCCCGCACACTGCGTGCCGCTGACCTGGGAAGTAATGGAACCATGCCCGCGCCACGGCGAAACTCCGGCCACTCGCATCGCGCGTGTCGGACACAATCTCGGCTGGCTGAAATGGCTGGCGCCGGATTTTTGCCGCGTCCACGCCACCGGCGCTGAACTCCCCCAGGAATGCGTCAGCCTGATGAGCCCAAGTTTCCTCAGCGATCAGTTCGACACCATGTACAATGTGCCCTCGTATCGGCGCTGGTTTCTGCGCCAGGATCTCTCTCCCGCTTACGCCTTTCACCGCCGATTCCTCCAGCGTTTGCAACACACCAGACCGGAGCGCCGCTGGATTCTGAAAGCGCCGGCCCACATGTTCGCATTACCGGCGCTGCTTGCCGCCTATCCGGATGCGATTTTCGTCCAATCGCATCGCGCACCTCTTGAAGCGATCGCGTCCGTATCGAGTCTCATCACCATTCTCCGGCGCGTTTTCAGCGACGAAGTCGATGCGCGCGACATCGGCGCCGAGGCGCTGCGTTACTGGTCGGAGACACTGGACCGTTTCATGGAACAACGCGATCGGCTTCTGGCCGGTCGCGTCTGCGATTTACTTTATCGCGACATTCAGCGCGACCCGCTCGGCGCCATCGCGCAGGTCTACGACCATTTCGGCTGGACGCTCTCGCGCGAAGCAGCAGCGCGCATGCAGCAAGTGCTCGCGCAACAACCGCGTGAGCTCCACGGTCATCATCGTTACCACCCGGCCCAATTTGGTTTTCGTCTCGAGGAAGAAGCGGAGCTATTTGCGAGCTATTGCGAGCGATTCGGTGTCTGCAGCAGGAACGTCCGCGTTTTCGCCTCGGCCGTGGCCGGATTTCGCAGGACAAGACCAGTCTCACCGCAAATCAGCTGAAGTCACATCGCTGGGTGTAGAGGCGTTGGCGCCAAACCCCGGGAACGCGCGATACCACTAGCTCCCGCCAACGTCGGCGTTTGACACAAGCGCCTCTACAACTTCACATGACAATCCCACCGTCGATGCAGATCACCTGTCCGGTGATGTAGCTCGCTTCGTTCGAAGCAAGAAACGCGACCAGCGACGCCACCTCCTCCGGCGTCCCCACCCGCTTTAAGGGAATGCGCTCATGAAACCAGTCTTTGACTTCGTCCGACAAACCGCTCGTCATGTCGGTCGAGATGAATCCCGGCGCGACCGCGTTCACCGTAATGTTGCGGCTGGCCAGCTCGCGCGCGAGTGACTTGGTGAAACCGATTAAGCCCGCCTTGCTCGCGGCGTAGTTGGTTTGTCCCGCGTTGCCGATCACGCCCGTCACCGAGCTGATGTTGATGATGCGGCCGGCGCGCTGTTTCACCATCGCCCGCTGCACTGCCTGGGTGAAATTGAAGGCGCCTTTGAGGTTCACGTTGAGAACGAAATCCCAGTCTTCCGGCGGCATCCGCATGTTCAGATTATCGCGCGTCACGCCGGCATTGTTCACCAGGATATCGGCGCGCTCGAAATCGGTGAGAATCTGACGGCCGATTTTCTGCACCGCGGCATGATCGGAAACATCCACGGCGTAGGCGCGAGCGGCATCGGCGTGCGCGGCATTGATCTCATCCGCAGTCTTCTCCGCATTCGCTTCGGTACGGCTGACAGACGCGATGCGCGCGCCTTCGCTGGCTAGCCGCAAGGCGATGGCATGACCGATTCCCCTGCCCGCGCCGGTAACGATCGCGACTTGGTTTCCAAATCTCACCGGCAAATGCTGCGATGATCGCTGTCTCTGTCAACGCAGCGGCCCGCGATTTTGCCATCCACCTCGCGCAAAAGTGCGCTTAGGATGAGGCGTGGCCCCAAGCAAAACGGCAACGTTGCCCAATCATCGCTGGACCGATCTACCCGAGCGTGGCACGCCGCTCTCGCTGCGATTGTTTCATTCGATTGCTGTGCGTTTGGGTCGAGCGGCCGCGCGCGCGCTCCTCTATCCCATCACGCTTTATTTCCTCCTCAGCGCGAGCACGGCGCGGCGAGTTTCGTATCAATATCTCCAACGTATCCTCGGCCGGCGCGTTCACTGGTGGAATGTGTTCCGCCATTTTCATTCCTTCGCTTCTACCATTCTCGATCGCGTCTATCTTTTGCGCGGTGAATTCACGCGTTTTGACGTCACCGTGCACAGCGCCGACATCCTCCATCAGCACATGCAACGCGGCCAAGGTTGCATCCTCCTTGGTTCGCATCTGGGCAGCTTTGAAGTATTGCGCACACTTGGTGTGACCAGACGCTTTCAGCTCAAAGTGCTCATGGACATCGAGCACAACGAAAACATCACTCGCTTCCTTGATGACCTGAACCCGGACATCGCCAGCACCGTCATTGTTCCCGATCGACCTGACACTCTGCTTCGCATCAGAGAAAGTTTGGATCACGGGTTTCTTGTCGGCACACTGGGCGATCGCGTCACCAAAAATGATAAAACTGTCGCGTGCGATTTCCTCGGTGCGCCCGCGACATTCCCGGCCGGGCCCATCATCATCGCCGCCCTCATGCATCGTCCTGTCGTCCTCTTCTTCGGTCTTTATCGCGGCGGCAATCGCTACGAAATCCATTTCGAGCATTTCGCTGACGAAATTGTTTTGCATCGCGACCGCCGCGCCGAGCAATTACAGCAGTGGACGCAACGCTATGCCGACCGGCTCGAATACTACGCGCGGCTGGCGCCTGACAATTGGTTCAATTTCTATCCATTCTGGGACTAACGAGACGCAGCCAGCATCGTGCAGCCGTTCATCGACAAAGCTGAAATTCGCACCCTTATTCCGCATGCCGGTTCCATGTGCCTGCTCGACCGCGTCATCGCATGGGATGAACGATCGATCCTCTGCGCCAGTGAGACCCAGCGCGATCCGGCCAATCCTCTCCGGCGCGACGGCCATCTCTCCGCCATTCACGCCTTCGAATATGGCGCGCAGGCGGTGGCGGCTCACGGCGGGTTGCGCGCGCGTGCCGCCGGCGCCATCGCCCCGCCGGGCTATCTCGCTGCGCTGCGCAATGCGACGTTGCATGCACAGCAGCTCGATGGTTTCACTTCACCTTTGCAAATCGAAGCCGAGCGGCTCTTCGCCGACACCGCCAATTCCGTTTACGAATGCCGCATCTCTGCCGGCAACATGTTGCTGGCGCACGGACGCGTTACCATCATTTTGAGAACACCCTCGGAAACGACATCGACGAGCTCCTGGAGGGACGGGCGGCGTCCTGTCCCAAAAATGGTAGATGGTCACATCACGGGCGAGCGCGTGATCGCATCTGATCACCCCAGCCTTGCCGGGCATTTCCCTGGCGAGCCAATCGTGCCCGGCGTCGTCATTCTGGACGAAGTGATCGCGGCCTTGGCGGAATTCAGACATTGTCCGGTCGTGCTCCACCAAATAAGCGCCGTGAAATTTCTCGGTCCATTGAGTCCTGAGGAGCTCTTCACCATCTCATTTTCCGGGGCAAATCCGGAGCCGACCGACTTCCAGTGTCGTGCCGAAGAACGCGTCATCGCGCAAGGTCGACTGGAACTAACGAGCCATGACTGACCGCTCCAAGGCGCCTTCCTTCGATCCTCCGCCGCGGGACGAACGGCTGGCAGAATTGCTCCAACAGTATCCGGCGCCGCTCTTCAGCGAGCAGTTATATCGCAGTATCGAACTGATGGAGCGCTACAGCATCGATCTCACTATCGAGGTGCTTACAGAATTGCGTGCCTTCGATCAACTCGGGCAATCGCGCTCGGCCGCGGAACTATGCGAGATTCTTTCCTTTCAGCCGCAGTTTACTTTTCCCATGGAGTGGCTCTGCCAGCGGCTGGTCGAGACCGGCTGCGTCGAAGCGCAAACCGGCCCGAATCCAGGCGGTAAGAACGCGCGTTGCTACCGCTTGCGAAGCTTACCCTGGCGGCCAGACCTGATGCACCTGCGCGCCGCCGGCCTCGAGATTGATTCCGCTAACGCCGCTACTCTCGAATTGCTCGACAAAGCGGCCAGTCTCTATCCCGCCGTCGCCCGCGGCGAACAAAGCGGTGAGCAGGCGCTCTTCGGCGCGCAGGGAATACCGCTCTGGCTTAACTATTTTTCTAACAAGAATCCAACTTACGCCGTTAATAACTGGGTTGCAGCCATGGCTGCAACCGAACGCGTCAGGCAAAAAGAGACATTGCGCGTTCTGGAACTCGGCGCGGGCGCAGGTAGCGCTAGCGAGATTCTTCTGCGTTGTCTGAAGAAAACGAATCTTCTCCCCAGACTTGAGCGTTACCTCGTCACCGAACCTAATGCTTTCTTTCTCCGCCGCGGCCAGCGCGAGCTATTAAAACGATATCCCGATCTTCCACTGGAATTCCGTGCTCTCGATATTAACGAGGCGTGGTCGGAGCAAAATATCGGCGCGGGCGAGTTCGACCTGATCTATGGCGTAAACGTCATGCACGTCGCGAAAGACTTGGTATGGACTGCCCGTCAGGCTCGAGAAGCTTTGGTTAACGGCGGCTGGTTGGTTATCGGTGAATGCGTTCGCCCCCGTTCTCATCAACCCATTTACATCGAGCTCATTTTTCAACTACTCGATAGCTTCACCAACGTGCTCACCGACTCCGAAGCGCGGCCGAACCCAGGCTTTCTCACCACCGAGCAATGGCGCCGCGCTTTTACCGCCGCCGGCTTTTCCCGCACCGAAGTGACACCGGAAATGCATCGCATCCGGGAAGTCTACCCACACTTTTTCACTGCCGCGATCTGCGGGCACAAACGCTGACACGTGCTTCCTCTGTTACCTTAGGCGTACCGCAAGATGGCAGATGAAGTGAGAAAAAAGATTGCGCTCGAAATCGCGCACGTCCTCTTCATTGACATCATCGGTTACTCCAAGCTCTCGATTAACGAGCAGCGCGCGGCCCTCGATGAGCTGACGCCGATGGTGCGCGCGTCAGAGCATTTCCAGAAAGCTGAAGCGGCGGGCAAATTAATCAGAATTCCCACGGGTGACGGCATGGCTCTGGTTTTTTACACCAGCCCGGACGCGCCGGTGGAGTGCGCCATCGAGATCGATCGCGCGCTGAGAAATCATCCGCGCCTGCGTTTGCGCATGGGCGTGCACAGCGGGCCGGTCAGCGGCGTCGTCGATGTCAACGAGCGCGCGAATGTCGCCGGCGCCGGTATCAATCTCGCGCAACGGGTGATGGATTGCGGTGATGCCGGCCACATCCTGCTCTCCAAGCATGTCGCGGAAGATTTGGCCGAGTTCGAGGAGTGGCGACCGGCCTTGCACGATCTCGGCTTCTGCGAGGTGAAACACGGAGTCCGTGTCTGCATCACCAATCTCTACGGCGATGGATTCGGCAATCCGCAGCTCCCAAAGAAGTTTCAGCTTCTCAGGAAACGTCGCATGCGAATACGCTGGGCTGCCCTCGCGCTCGCGCTCATTTTGCTCGGCGCGATCGTCGCCGCGGCCATCATCGTTTCGCGACGATCCGTCACGTCGGGCACAATCGTTCCGGAAAAAAGCATCGCCGTTTTGCCCTTTGAAAATCTGAGCAGCGAAAAAGAGAACGCCTATTTCGCCGATGGCGTGCAGGACGAAATCCTGACCAATCTGGCGAAAATCGCCGACCTGAAAGTGATCAGCCGCACCAGCGTGATGCAATACAAGACCGGTGTGCCGCGGAACCTGCGTGAAATCGGCAGGCAACTCGGAGTCGCCCACCTCCTGGAAGGAAGCGTGCAGCGCGCCGGCGGAAAAGTCCGCGTCAACGCGCAGCTCATCGATGCGCGCACTGATGGCCATTTATGGGCCGAAAACTACGATCGTCCCCTCGATGATGTCTTCGCCATCCAAAGTGAGATCGCGACAACGATCGCCGATCAGCTGCGGGCCAAACTTTCTGCGAGCGAGAAGGCCGCCATCGACAAGCCCGACACAACCGATCTTGCCGCTTACGATCTTTACCTGCGCGCGCGCTCGCTTTTCGCCGCCACCACAAATCAAATCCAAGCCAAGGCGAACTTGCTGCAGGCGGCTCGTTTCCTTGATGAAGCCCTCTCTCGCGACCCGCAATTCCTCGTCGCCTGGTGCCTGCTCTCGCGCGTGCACGGCAATATCTATTGGGACGGCTTCGACCACACTCCCGCTCGCCTGGAGATGGCGAACGCCGCCGTCCAGACTGCGCTGCGCCTCCAGCCCGACTCTGGCGAAGCGCACCTTGCCTTAGCCGATTATTACTACCACGGTTTCCGCGATTATCAGCGGGCGCGCACCGAGCTGGCCAGTGCCCGGCGCACGCTGCCAAACAGCGCCGAAATCTTTGAATACACCGCCTACGTTGACCGGCGGCAGGGCCGCTGGACGGACGCTACCCGCAATCTCGAGCGCGCTCTAGAGCTAGACCCGCGCAACTTCTTTACTCTTCAGCAGATGGCGCTGTTTTACCATTGGCAGCACCGTTATCCGGATGAAGCCCGCATTTACGATCGCGCTCTCAAGATCGTTCCGGGTGATTCTCAGACGCGAATACTCCGTGCCTCCATTGCTATCGATTGGCACGCGGATATCAAACCGTATCAGACAACGTTGGAGGCGTTGATCGCCGAAGATCCGAAGGTCGCACCCGATGTGGATGACCCGTTCTATTCACTGTGCGAGAGAACGCCCGCGGCTATGGCTCGGGTCCTCGCCAACTATCCTCCCGAAGGTGTGGTAAATAATGGAGTCAATTTTCCGCGCGCCTATTGGGAAGGGGTCGTCGCGCGCTGGCAGAACGACTCCGCCCGCGCACAGGCCGCCTTCGGTGCCGCACGCGCCGAAGTGGAAAAGATCGTGGAAAAACAGCCCGATTTCGCCGCCGCGCTCAGCCTGCTGGCAATGATCGACGCCGGCCTCGGACGAAAGGACGAAGCTCTCCGCGAAGGGCGCCGAGCGTGCGAACTTATGCCGATCTCGAAGGACGCGGTTGACGGGGCCAACTTCGCCGTCAATCTCGCGCAAACCTATGCCTGGACTGGCGAGAAGAAGCTCGCTACCGAGCAAATCGCGGTTGTCGAGCGAGTCCCTACCTATCTCAGCTACGGATTTCTCAAGCTCCAACCGCAATGGGATTCGCTCCGAGGCGACTTAGGTTTTGAAAAGATCGTCGCTTCATTGGCACCGAGAAAGCCAGAGAAGTGAGCACGCGCCGTTGCTGTCTCGTGCCAAGCGACGCCGGAATTTCTGATGACTGCGTTGGCAAAACGGAGATGTCTCGCCCGCTTGAAATCGCTCAGCCTGAGACGTCGAGATCACGCCAACGGATCCAGCTTACATCCTCAGCCGATCGATACGGCCAATCCCTCGGCGCGCTCCGTTGAAGTTAAGGATTGACATTGTGCATTGCAGCCGATGCACTGAAGATAGCCAGCAAGCAAAAATATGAAGATTCGAATTCTCCTCACCCTGCCCACCCTCGCGCTTCTTTGCCTTGTCGGGAACGCGCAAGCCATGCCCATCAGCAACATCGTGCAGAACGGCGGGTTTGAGACTGGTCAGCTCGGGCCATGGGAAGTCACTCACGGCGGTACCCGCGCCCACGCCGCCGCGGCCACTCAAAGTGCCTTCGGTGTGGATCACGACTCCGCACATACTGGTAACTGGGGCGCATTTGCCGGCCCGGTCGGCGCGAGGGGGTTTCTCAGCCAGGATCTTAGCACCGTCCCCGGTTCAATCTACGAGGTGAGCTTTTGGCTGGCCGGGAACCAAACCGAGGCTGCTGATGCCGCCGGTGCTTCCGGCAGCCCGAGCCTGTTTGAAGTTTTTTGGAATGACTCGCTCGTCTTCAAAACGTCTAATCCACCGGCGACTTACACCGAATTCACCTTCACTGGTTTGCTCGCCACGCACCACTCCACGGATCTCAAGTTCGGCTTCCGCGACGACTCAGGCGTCTTCCATCTCGATGATGTCAGCGCAGGCATCTCCGCGCCCGTGCCCGAGTTTTTCTCCACCCTGTGGCTGTCATTGCCCGCGATCCTGATGCTAGCCGCCGCTCGGTTCGCCGGAAAGCGGCTTCCTCTGTCAGCCTACTTGCCGTAACACCTGGAGTCGCAGCTGCCGCGACCCGTCGGTCGCCGTCGAAGCAAAATCCAAGTTCCTGCATTCCTGAGAGACGCCGCCTTTTGCAACAGAAAAGCGCGCCGTTGATCGATCTGATCTGCAACGGCCGCGCCATCGCCCGTTGGCCGCCCCTGAGAATCATGTGTCAAGGATTTGGATTTGACCCCGCTGCTCTGCCTTCGCCAGAAGCGGTCGCTCATCGATTTGGAGCAAACGGCTCCTCGATTTACCCGAGGAGAGCAGCACATCGCGCGCAAGCCGCGGCTGATCAGCCTGTCTGTTCAAGATCCTTACACAACTTCGACAGAAATGATTTTCCGGAGCCGATTTTGGGTCCGAAACAGTCACAGCAAGTTGCTGCGGACGATTCGAGGCCTCAAAACCTCTCCAGCAACTTGCTGGGACTCATCCAAGGCTCCGAGGCGTCTGCGGAAACTTTCCGTGACTCGATTTGCGCCCCAAAACGCCTCCGGGCTTTGTCCGCCCCCGATCGTGTGCTCCCAAACACTGCCTGGGGTCGTGTTATACGAAAAAATGTTCGCCTTATAAGACGAACTTTCGTCTAATCATCGTTAGGCCCAAGCCACGCTGCGTCCGATGAAAACATTCTTCACAGTATTCTTCGCCATACTCGCGGCAGCCGCGGTCATCCTTTCCGGACTTTGGGCGAAGTCGCGTGTGGACGCATGGGAGATCGCGTGGCGCAGTTGCGAAGCGCAGGTATCCGCGATCTTGGCTTCGCATGAGACGCTCGCCAGCGCCTCTGATTACGCCAGCAGCTCCGGCTCTGTTGACGCCGCGATGGCGCGCCTTCGCGAGGCGGAAAGCAACCTAAAGCGTATCCAAGCTGATCAGCCTCGAATTGTCGATCTGGAGCGACAGGCAGTGAGCGTTCTAGAGCAGAAGCCGTTCGGCTTGCCGCTCACCGCTTCCGAGCGCAAAGAGTTAGCAGCGCTTAAAAACGATGTTCAGAAGCTTACTGACAAGTGAACACAAAGGCCTAACCAAGCGATGCAGCCAACCCCTGGCCGGCGTACGCTCAAGTTTTCCATGACTCCAACCTCATCTCCCGCCGCCACGCGCGCCCTCGCCAGCGGTGGCTGATCTTGTTCTCGTTAGGTGACTTCTGCATCTCACGTGAAGATTGAAGCTACTCGTGGTTCGGCGCTGTCTGGCGATGGTCTCTCGGTTACTCGGTCGCGTTTCGGCGAGGCCATGCGCAGCGGAAAGGACGCGCTGAGTACGGGCGACGCTTTGGGTTCGCTGGTTACGCCTTCACTAGCTCGGAGGCGGCTGCGGCGAAAGCTTTCTCTCGGCGCGGTCTGTGGCGACGCGACCGGCGAGCGACGCGGCGCTGTGCTACGGACTTCCGCTCTGTCGGCGACATCGAGGATGAGTTGGAGGCATTGTGTGGCGTGAGCGCGCTCTCACGCTGGGGGCGACGAGAGCGCCCGGCAGCGCACACTCGGAGACGTTCGTTGCGGTCGTGCGCGCACCGATGCAGAAGTTTCGCTTTCCATGTTTGGTCTGTTTTGCCACGCTTAACACCTAACCATGCGATGCAGCGAACGGCGGGCTGCGCTGCGTTTCACCCTTGAGATGACTTCCACACTTTCACTCCGACCGACGCGCCACCCCGCCCGCCGTCGCTGATCTTGTTCTCGTTAGGCAAAGAAGCACAGTAAACTCCACGAAACCTCGAAAGGAAATCATGATCCACGTCATCAAATCTACCGAAGCTAAGCAGCGAAACTCGTTCGGCGTGTCGTTCGACCTGTTGGCGATCGGGCCGCAATCGATGGTCACCAAGATGCGCTACCGCAAAGACAACGTCATTCCGTTCCACTCGCATCCGAACGAGCAGAGCGGCTACATTCTCTCGGGGCGAATCCGTGTCCTCACCCGCGACTCGGGACACGAACTGGGTCCCGGCGACACCTACGCCATCCCGGCCAACGTGGAGCACAGCATCGAGATCATCGAGCCGGCAGAGGAGGTCCAGGTGTTCACGCCCCCGCGGGAAGACTTCCGCTAACTATGCGCACCGAGCGATGCTCGTGAAAGAAAGAATGAAGTGATGCGCAGCCGATTTCTGCGAATGAAGAAAATGCCTAACCAGGCGATGCAGCGAACCGCGCCCCGCTCCGATGCGTAACTTTTGTGTAGCTAGTTCCTCCAACTTGCGGCCACGCGCGGTCTCGGGCGCGGTCGCTGATCTTGTTCTCGTTAGGCAAAGAAGCACAGTA
>JBBPYF010000071.1:0-11409 GCA_038200165.1 Chthoniobacterales bacterium
CAAGGGCAGGTTTACCACGATCGATGTCCCGGGAGCCGTTCTGACGGATGCGAATGGGATCAACCCGCGAGGCGAGATCGTAGGAAGCTATATTGACAGCAGCGGCAACGGTCACGGTTTTCTGCTGAGCAAGTAGCAGCCAGAAACAACTCATCGGCACATCGAGGAGATGCAGGCAGATATCGTCAACCGCGAAGGCACGTCAGCGTCGGCGGTGCGCTCCGGGGGTCTTCTGGTTTCAACGACAGCTGTTTCATTCTTCCTATAACCTTGGGCCGGAATTCCTGCATTACCTGGTGAAGGTAAAACAACAAAACAAAGGAAATCCAATATGAAAACTTGCATAACTCACTTCAGAAGAATGGTTCCAGCGCTGCTAATAGCATTGGGACTCGGGCTTCTGATCTCGCCGACAGTGCGAGCAGACGACAACGACCGCAGTATTGTAGGCTTATGGCACGTCCACTATTTCGTGAGCGGGGCCCAGATATTTCAAACCTACGATCAATGGCACCAGGATGGCTTGGAGTTCGAGGTGAACTCCATTTATCCGGGCGCGGTATGTCAGGGAGTCTTCAAAAATGAAGACGGAGTCGTCCATCTGCACCACGTAATCTGGACGTATGATGGCAACGGGGTGCTGAATGGTCACATCGATGAGATGCAAAGGAACGTTGTCAGCTGGGACGGAAATACCTATCGAGGCACGTTCGATCTAAAAGCCTACGACTTGAACGGAACCTTCCTCGGTGAGACCACGGGCAATATCCGTGCGACCCGCATTACCGTGAAGTAGTAGCTCGGAATGTCCCCGGTTTCTTGGGAGCCTCGTAAAGGGGCTCCTTCGCGCGTACCGGCCGCGCCTGCTCGAACTCCACGGTCCGGAACTGCTCCGTCGCCGGAATAGATTGTGTCGTGCGAGACCGTCAGAACTTCTTTCTCAAACTGACGTAAACAAACCGGCCGACTGCATCATAGGTGCCGGGGTAGTTAACCCCAGAATTAAACGCGAAAGGCGGATCCTGACCGAAAACATTGTTGCATCCTACCGTTACAGTCGTGTTGTTAAGGCACTTTCTCCAAAGCGGCAGGCCGACGTTGGCGGTCGCGAGAGTTCCGACTGTTTCATTTTCGTTAGCGCGCGTCGCTTGTTTCTCGGTTTTAGAATATCCAGCTACGGGTGCAGGTTCCACCGGAGCCACGAACCTGAACGCATAGGGAACCTTGCACGTCGAAGAAGAAGGTTTGATGGATCCAGTGCTCCTTCTTTCCATCCGGAAACATTGGACCTAATCTTACAATCTCGTGAGCCCCGTCGGTGTAGATGACCGTGGTGGACAGATCGAATCCTTTCCACTCCCAGCTAAAGCGTGATCTGCCTTTCCACTTCAAATAGTCTCCGCTGCCCCTGTTTTCCAGAGCTGGACTAGTGGGCGTCTCCGAGATTCGGAAGAGCGCTCGAGAACGATGTGCGCGTGACGTGGGCGGGTGAACCTAGAAGCGTTGTAGCGGCGCGTTATAGCTGCCGCTGTCCTCACCGGCAGAAACGCGCGCGCAAACACCAACGTCTGCCGCCGAGGACGGCGGCAGCTACAACGAAGCGGCAGCTCCCACGCCATGCAGCTCTAACTCGTTGAAGGCTGGACCGAGATTGTGGAGCACATCATGCGGAAGGAGCGATTGCTCGCTTGCTCCATGATTGAAGCGTGCGATCTCGGCGGCGCGACCGCAGGCCCAAGCGCCCAGCCGCCCAGCGTCGAAGGGAGAGAGTTTTTGCGCAATCAAAGCAGCACAAAGTCCAGTGAGGACGTCGCCCATTCCACCGGTGGCCATTCCTGGATTCCCGGTCGTGTTGTAGCTGATGCTTTTGCCCGCTTCGGCGACGATGGTGCGGCTGCCTTTGAGCAGGAGCGTGACTGGAAATTCACGAGTGAAGTTCTCTGCGATCTTTACGCGAGACTCTTCTCCGTTGCCGGTGAGGCGCTTCATTTCTCCTGGGTGTGGGGTGAGCAGGCGCGCACCGCGACACTTCTTCAGTATCGAAATATCCGATGAAAGCACATTCAGTGCATCGGCATCGACGACCATGGGTTGCTCGGCGTTTTGGATGAGTGGCAGGATTTGTTTCGCATGAACGCGTCCGAGGCCAGGGCCGATCGCCCACACGTCAATCTTCTCATCCACTAGATCCTCATAGGAGCGCACCGGCTTGACCATCGCTTCAAAGGGAGCGGCGGCGGCGACGATTTCGTAGATGTTGCGCGCCACAAAAACCTCGATGAGTCCCGCGCCGCCGCGGAGAGCACCCCCGGTGCACATGCTGGCCGCGCCGGCGAAACCGCGCGAGCCAGCAATTATCCCGACGCGGCCGAATTGGTTTTTGTAAGCGTCAAAATTGCGGCGCGGCAGCAGGCCTTGTAACGATGCGGCGCAGGCGACGGTCTCGGCACGCTCGGGCAACTTCAGCTCGCGTAAACTAACGACCTCTAGACGCCCGATGAAGCTGGTCGCATGATCTGCAAGCAAGCCGTGCTTGGCGGCGCCGATGGTGATGGTAAAATCGGCCACGACGCAATCGGGATCGACCTTCCCGCTATCACCGTCGAGTCCACTGGGTAGATCGACGGAGAAAACGTAGGCGCTGGAGTCGTAGCGAAGGCGATTGATTTCGCGTGTGAGCTTGGTGATGGGATCGCGCAAGGGCGGGCGCGAGCCGAGGCCGAGCAAACCATCCAGCACAATTAATTGCCCGGAAACATTGTCGTTCGGTGCCACCATTGCCGTTTCCCGAAACTGCGCAATTTTCTTGCGCAACAATTCACCGCATTCCGCTTCGGCGTAGGCGAGACAGACATCGGTGTGCCAGCCGGCGCGCTTGAGATGAGCGGCGGCCACGACTGCGTCTCCGCCATTGTTGCCTTTGCCGGCAAAGGCGAGGCAGCGGCTCGGCCTGGGAAAAAATCGCCGGACAATTCGCGCAATCCCTGCGCCGGCTTCATCCATGAGCGCTTCGGCGGAAACTCCTCGCGCAAAGGCGGCGTTCTCCTCCGCGCGCATTTCCGCCGAGCTAACGACGGGCGAGTTCACTGGTTATCGTCGTCGGAAGTGGCCGGTTTCTTTTTTGTCGTTGTCTTCTTCCTGCTTGATGACTTTTTCTTCTTTGATGATTTCGCGCTGCGATGGTGGGTGGCGCCGGACTCACGCAGGTTACGCTGATCGAGGAAAGGTTGCGAGCCGACGTTCACACGCGCGGAACGGTTGGTGTAACTCGAGCGCGCGACCAGGGCGGGGCGATTAAGAATCCCACGGGCAATATTCTGTGCCAGTTGCTGCCGGTAAGCCGGAATCTTCGCGAAAGTGGCCTCGGTCTGATTGGTCAAAAAACCGCATTCAACGAGCACTGCCGGAATCGTGGTGCGGCGCAGGACGTAATAGCCGCGGCGGCGCACGCCACGATTTTCCGTGCCAGCTCCGCGCACCACGACGCTCTGAATACTGCCCGCGAGCGGCGCGCTCTCGGTGCTGTAAAAATATGTTTCGATGCCGTTAGCTCCGCTGCGTGTGGCGGAGTTGAAGTGAACACAAACGAAGATGGCGTTGCGTTGAGCATTGGCGATGGCCACGCGCGTGCCCAGCGGAACGAAGACATCACTGTCGCGTGTCATCACCACGCGGTAGCCGGCATCCTGCAGAATTTTTTTCAGCCGCTGCGAAACGTCCAGTGTCATCGTTTTTTCCGGGACGAGCTGTCCAGGAATGCCGCCGCGATCAAAGCCGCCGTGACCGGGATCGATGACGACGGTAGTGAAACGGGTCTGCGCGCGCGCCGTGGCGAGGCCGGTGAAGAGCAAAACAAGAGCGCAAAAAGAAGCAAGGCGCGACATTGCGTTGGGAATCAATCGCCGCGGGGCTCGCCGGGGCGCGTCGACAATTTCGGGGCCGATTTTTTCTGCGCGGCCTGCACAGCCTGCGCGGCGGCAGACTCCGTCATTCCGCCGACCACCACCACATTGCCATCGGCGCTTCGGGTGAAATGCGGCCGTGTTTTCGTCTCGAGAATGGTCGTGTGCGAGAGCAGTTGGCCATTCAACCCGATGGTGGCGTAAGACCAGGTGCGCGGTGCGGCGCAGTGCAGGACGTGCAGGCGGTTTCCCCGATCAATTTCCGCGTGCGGTTCGTCGAAGGCGATGATGCGACCCAGGGAATAAGTGGCGTAAACGACGTTGCGCGTCTCGTCCTCCACTCGCACGTAGAGCGAAGTGTGATCGGGAAAGCGGTTCGATAAGAGCGAGTAGGAGCGCGCTTCACCATCGGCTCCGCTCAAGGCGGGAACGCCGACGGTTTGTTTCCAAATGGCGCGGGCATTCGTGATCTCGACCACTTTGGTGGGCGAATAGAAGTAACGGGCGAGATCAGCAAAGTAGACATGCGCCCGCACATGATACGGGCCGTAATCCTGCATCGGGAAAAGGGCGGAGAGATTCACTTTTTGCGTGACGGTCTTGCCGCTCTCGATGTGCAGCGGCGCGCTCTCGGGCATCGTGCCGGCGCCGATCGACTGGCCCTGGCTGCCGGTGATCTCGAAGCCAAACCAATGCTCGCCCTCGTCGTCGCGCAGATCGATATCGCGGCCGGCGCGGTTGGTGATGGAAACGGTGGCGGTCAACGGCTCGTAAGCGATATATTGCAGGCGTTTGAACTTGAGCTGCACTCCTAACTGAGAATTGGCCGCACCAGTCACCGCGCAGAAGGCGAGAAAAACGGCCGCGATTTTCATGCGCCGGGAGAATAACGCATGTCACGCTGTGCGAAAGACGATCATGCCGTTTGCCGTCGCCACTCCGGCAGCGCGCTGCGTTGATTTTCCTCGAGCGCATCGGCCAGCATCTGATCCCAGCGGTCGCGCAGCGTCTCCGCCTCCGCCGTCATGGCACGGTCGTAGGCGAACTCGATCTCGCCCCAGCTAACCATCTCCACCAACGCGGGGTAGCCATGCACGCCCGCTGTCCCGGCATGAACAATCGCGCCATCGCGTAAGTAAACCGTGCCGACGCGACTGCCGCGCACCACCTGGAGCGCGCCGCTGCGTTGAGCGAGGCAGCACATTTGCAAGACATCGACGACGTGAAACCAATCAGGCGCGTCCCACCGCATCCTCACCGAGCGCTCGATCGTGGCGATGAGGCGGTCGCCATCGATCGGTTCAGGGAAAATCTTCGAGCCGGCGATCTCGATGCGAACCTGCGTGGAAACGTAGGGCGGCAGAAAAAGCGTCTGCAACCCTGGGAATGTTTCGCTGAGGAGCGCGCCCAGAGCGAAGCCGTCGAGCCCGGCGCCATCGAGCTGCGTGAGCAAAATACGGGGGCGCGTTTCGGGATAGCGGCGCAACCACACCAGCGTCTCGCTTTCACTGGCGGTGTGGACGCTGTCGTATCCGGTGAACTCCTTCACCAGTTGCACCAGTTGGCGCCCGATCTCGGCGTCGCGGTGCACGATGAGCAGCTGCGTCACGGCGTGGCGGTAGCAGGCGCGTCATTGATCAGACGCGGCGGATCGGCGCGCACCGTTTGCAGTTTGTCATTGTAATAGACACGAATCAGGTAACCGAGATAACGCCGGTGCGCGCTCTCCGCCGGCTGTGTCTCAGGCTGGGGCGAAGGCTCAGCGCGTTTTTTCGAACGGCCCGAAGCTTTCCCGGGCGTAACTGCGGCGGCCGCGGCCGAGAGCGCTGCTTCGGAAGTGACGCCGTGCGTTTTCGAGCGGCGATAGGAGACAATCAACGTCTCCGTGTCGGTAGCGGACCAGTCGTGTGTTGGGCTGAGCCATTCCGAGCTGGTGTCGGCGTCGGTCAACACCACCTTGCCATCTTCGGCCGTGTCATAGAGGAAGACGTTGATGCGCAATTTGCCCGTTTCATAGGAAACGCCCGGCCGTTTTCGCACCGCGATGTTGAGACGCAGATTTGTTTCCGCTTCGGGATCGGGCACCGGCTCGGCCTTCACGTCTGCGACGCCGAAGACGGAGCCTTCGGGGATGCCTTCAGCATCGATGGGCTTGCCGGCGGTGTCACTGGAAGCCGGGGGCGTCGCCGCGGGAACGCCGGTGCTCAATTTGTTTTTGGCTAATTCAAAGAGCGGACCAGCAGAGGGACCGATCTCGCGAATCTTCTGCCACGTCTCGTTAGAACGGTCGAAGAGCTGGATCGACTCGTAAATGGTGGCGAGCTCAGCGAGGACGCTGGCATTGTGCGGGTCGCTTTGTGCAGCTTCCTGCAGGCGAGCGAGAGCGTTGGCGGTGTCGCCGCGGTCACGCAAGGCCGTTGCTTCCTTGAGCAGGCGATCGGAAGCAGAAAGCGCGGCGGAGCTGGCTGGGGCGGGCGCGTTCGCGGCAGTAGGCGCCGCCGACGCACCCGGGCCTGGCGTGACACGCGTTTCCACGACGATGGGGGCGGCCGCTCGGACCGCGGCGCGATGCGCGCGAATTCTCGCGCCGAAATGAACGAGAGCGGCGAGGATTTCGAAAGCGGCAAAGGCGAGGACGAACCAGAGCGCGACGGAGTAGGTGCGATCGCTGGCGGGAGGAGAAGCGGCGAGTTCTGGCATTTCTACAGTTTTCGTCAGTTCCTGCACTTTCTGTTAATAAACCCGCGCGTCCATGTCAATGCTTCGCACAGGCTCATCACGTTTTTGAAAGTGACAGCCGCGCTTGCGCTAAGCGACTCGGGACGGCGAGCGTCCTCGCGAGCCGATCGCCCTTCTCCAGGATAGGTGTGGACGTTGTAGCTGCCGTCCGTCCCCGGCGGCAGAAAATCGTCGCCACATTCAGCTTCTTGCCACAACTCATGGCAGTATCGGACCGCGGCTCCTGGCCCGAGGCGCAGCTTTTGGTCATCTGCGTCAGACGAGACGCGTTTTCTGCCGCCGGGACGGACGGCAGCTACAACGCCAGGCGACGCTGTTTCACCGCCCCACGGGGCTTCACGCCGGCCGATTGCAAAGGTGTTTCGCCTTCGCCACTCGCGGCGAACCGCCAGCCTTAGCGCGAGATGTCGCTTTGCGCGAGCAGGCGAAAGCCTTCGCCGAGCAGGACATTAGTGGCGCATTCGGCATCGTCCACATACATGGCGAGAGCCGCGCGACCTTTCGGGCGGACGAGCAGGGGATAACTGAAGTGGACATTCACTTCCGCCATGAGAAGAGCGGCCAGCAATTTCACAAATTGCGTGGCCACTTCGCGCAGCTCCACCACCATCAGATCGCATGTGCCGAAGGCGATATTGTGCTCGCGAAACAACTCCTCCACGCCTTCCGGGTCGCTCACGATCATGCGCGCGATGGCCGAATCGGTCGACTCGGAGACGCTCACCGCCACCACGTGAATGGCGTGAGTGTTGAGCAACTTCACGATCTCGAGCAAGGCTCCGACCTTATTCGTTAAAAAGACCGAGAACTGCCGGACGAGCGGGCCGCCCAGCTTCGAAGTTGTTTCCGGTAATTCTACAGCCATGATGAAACCCTCGCGGCGGAAATGATGCAGCTGCGCGGGAGGCGGAATATGTCACCGCGATAAGTTTTTTGGCAACGGGAATATTGCGAGCATTGCCCGCGGGCGATGCGCGGCGGTGTAGAGGCGCTTGTGTCAAGCGCCGTCCGCGTCGCGCTGGATGCAGTCGGCGTTTGGCACAAACGGCTCTATACCAGGTCAGCCGCGGACGAGCTGGCGGACCAGATCTTCGAGCGCGACGATGCCGGTGAACCTTTGACGCGAATCGATCACGGCAGCGAGACCGATGCGCGCGGCACGCAAGCGACGGATGACGCGATAGGCCGACTCTTGTTCAGACGCCGTGATGATGCGGCGCATGTAATCGCGCAGCCGCCGCGGTGGGGCGGTGTCCACCAGGATATCGAAGGCGTTGATGAGCCCGATCGGCCGCGCTTTTTCCACGACGGGAAAACGATCGATGCCGCGCTCTTCACTCAGTTGCAAAACTTTTTCCGGCGGCTCGTCCGGCTGCAGGGAAATCGTTTTCGCAATTGGGATCATGACGTCGCGCACTTTGACCGCAGTGAAATCGACGACGTTGTGAATAATGGCGCGCTCGGCCGAGCTCAACGCGCCGCCGCGTTCGCTCTGCACCGTGATCAACTTCAATTCTTCGCGCGCAGTAAAGAGACGCGGCGCAGCTTTACCGCGGGCAAACAGACGCCGCGCGATCCATTCGCCCATGGCCAGGAGCGGCCAGAGAACTCGCGTGGCGAACTCGAGCAGTCGGGAAAAGCGCGCGACGGCGCGGAGCGGGAAACGGCGAAAGAGCGACTTCGGCAGCACGCCGAGGACGAAGAGATAAATCGGCAGGGCGATGATGATGGCGAGCGCGTAGCCCGCGGCGTGAAATGCGCGCACCAGCGCCAACGTCAGAATGAGCAGCGCGATGATGTCGGCGGCGTTGGTCGCGAGCAGCACGGTGATGAGCAGCCGCTCGGGATGGCGCAGCAGTTTCTGCAGACGCAAGGCCGCGGAATCGCCGTTCTTGGCGCGTGTGCGCAAGCGCACGGGATCGAGCGCGAGCAAGCCGGCTTCGATTCCCGCAAAAAGGAATGAGATCAACCAGCAGGCGATGACGACAAGCCAAATCATGACGTGACTTCTCCGTTGCTGTCCTGGTCGCACGGGACACAGGCCGTTTTCTCCAGCAACAATTCCTCAATGCGCCGTCGCGCGACGCGGCGGACAGTGATTTTTAATCGCGGCGTTTCGACTTCGGCCCCGGGCTGGGGGAGATAACCGAGTTGATTAAAAACGTAGCCCCCAATGGTGTCGATGCCCTCGGCTTCCAGCTCAAAACCAAGCCGCTCGCTCAGATCATCCAGACGGGCGTTGCCGTTGACGAGATAGCGCCCATCATCGAGCGGCTCGATGTAGAGATCGGCGTCGCCCAGCGGCGCGGCGTCGGAGATGATGTCTTCAATGATGTCGGAAAGCGTCACGATGCCGTCGGTGCCGCCGAATTCATCCACCACGATGGCCATGCCCTGCGGATGAGTGAGGAAGCTGCGCAGCAAATCCAGCGCCCGCATCGTTCCCGGCACGAACGAGGGCGGCAGCATCACTTCGGTGTAATGCTCGTCGTGATGGAGCAGGAATGATTTCACTTCGATGATGCCGAGGATGTTATCGGGTGAATCGGCGTAGACCGGCACGCGCCGATGCCGCCGCGTTTTCAGACGCGCGATGGCTTCCTCGTTCGTGAGATCGTCCGGCAGAGCAAACATGTCGACGCGCGGGGTGATTACGTCCTTGGCAGTTTTGTCGCCGAGTTTGAAAACTTCCTGGATCATTTCTCCTTCCGATTCGCGCAGCGCGCCTTGCTCGGCGCCGATCTCAATCAGCGTCTCGAGTTCCTCATCGGAAAGATGCGAGCGGGTGCGCAGATGCGTGGGCGTGACAAGCTCGACAATGGCGACGCTGATGGTCTCGAGCGCGCTGCCGACGGTGGCGAGCAGCGGCATGAGCGCGCGCAGGGCGAAGACGCCGAGCGCGGACAAACGATAAGGCACCGCCAGGGCAAAGAGTTTCGGGATTAAATCGCAGAGAAAAACGATGATCGCAAAAAGGAGGAGCGCGATGAGCCATTGCGGGAGAGCGGAGTGCGGGCCTTGCCACAACACGGCCAGACAAAGCACGACGAGGATGACGTTGACGAAAGTCGAGCCGAGCAGAATGAGGGCGAGGACGCGGCGGGGATTTTCGCGAAAGCTGGCGATGAAGGGCGCGAGTCCGGGGTGGTTCGCTTCGAGGCGGCGGAGCTGATGCGCCCGCAGCGCGAAGAGCGCAGTCTCGAGGCCGGAAAAGAGCGCGGAGCAAACGACCAGCAGGGCGAGGAAGAAGAGCAGGGTGCCGAGCTGCCCCGCGGTCATGTTGCCTTCGCCTGGAACGCCGCTTTGCCCATTGCTTCGCTTCGTCCAGAGTATGACTTTTCATGGACAAACGCGAGCGGATTTCCGGTTTCGTGGCCTCGCTCGAGAGCGGCTCGGCGGAAGCGCGCGATTATTACGCCGCATTTTTCCGGCTTTGGAACGAGCAGCGTTACTACGAAGCCCACGATGTGCTCGAGCAGCTCTGGCTGAAGGAGGAGAACGCGGAGACAGCCCGCTTTTTCCAGGCGCTCATCCAGGCGGCGGGCGCGTTTGTTCATTTGCAAAAGAATTTTGAGCAACCGACGCACGCGAAGCACAGCCGGCGGCTACGGCCAGCCACGCGTTTGTTCGCACTGGCGCTGCGGAACCTGGAAGGCTTGCCGGATGAATTCTGGGGTGTGGATTTGGTGCGTTTTCGCGAACTGCTGAATCACGTGCGCGAGCAAATTATCGTGAGCGATTTCAAGGTGAATCCGTGGTCGCCAGACACCGCGCCGCGCTTGCATGTGGCGCTAGACAAATCCTTGTAGCTTTCACTCGACGTTGTAGCTGCCGCCGTCCTCGGCGGCAGAGGGCTGGCCATTCACAACAGTCAATCTGTTAGCGTCCCGTTCTGCCGCCGGGGACGGACGGCAGCTACAACAACTTAGCGCGTGAAGATCAACTTTGCGCCGGCAATCAACAGCACCGTGGCGAGGAGAAGCGAGATGACGCGCACGGGAAACCGATGGCTGCCGAGGTATGAACCACAAAACCCGCCGGTCATTGCCACGATCGCGAGAGAAAGCGCGAGCTGCCACGGTGGGGCGAAATGCTTGCCGGCGAAATAACCGGCCAGTCCCGCGATCGAGTTCACCAAAATGAAGAGTGCCGAGGCCGCAGAAGCTTCGCGCGTGCGTGCCCAGCGCGTGAAGAGCAACAGCGGCGTCAGGAAAATGCCACCGCCCGTTCCGGTGAGGCCGGAAAGCAGACCGATGATCCCGCCGGCGGTGATTGCGGTGGGCAAAGCGGGTCGCGAGATTTCCACCGGATCGGCTTTGCGAAAAAAGAGCCGCGCCGCGGAAAAGAACAGCACCAGTCCAAGCAACAATCGCAGTGCGGTCGCGGGCAATTGCACATAACCGCCGAGCGCCGCCGCGGGAATCGAAAGCAGCGCGAAGGGCCAGAAGAGCCGCCAATTGAAATGACCGGCGCGCCAGAACTGCACTGAGCCGATGATTGCCACGAGGATATTCAAGACCAGGGCGATCGGCCGGATCGTTGCCGGCGCCAGACCGCAGAGTGTCATCACCGCGATGTAGCCGGACGCACCGGCGTGACCGACTGATGAGTAGAGAAAGGCGATGATGCCGATGCCGGCCAGGAGCATCGCTAACACTGCGCCATCCATCATCGTCATCCCGAGCGAAGTCGAGTGATCTCGTGGCGTGAGCTAAAGGTAACTTCCACGGGATTCTTCGACTCCGCTTCGCTTCGCTCAGAATGACAC
>JBBPYF010000072.1:0-53317 GCA_038200165.1 Chthoniobacterales bacterium
AAATCGCCAACGTCAGCCGGGACTCGATCTTCTCCGCGCACTCGCCGTTATCATGGTGGTCATTTACCACGCCGGCATCATGGGTTTCGCGCTGCCGGCTGGCGTGCATCGCTTCGGCTGGATCGGTGTCGATCTTTTCTTCGTGCTGAGCGGCTACCTCATCGGTGGCCAGTTGCTCGCACCGCTGGCCGGCGGCGGACGGATCGATCTGCGCCGGTTTTTCGTGCGGCGGGCTCTGCGAATCATGCCAGCCTACTTCGTGATTCTCGCCATTTACTTCCTGCTGCCATCGTTTCGCGAGTTTCCTGCGATGTCGCAGCCGCTCTGGCAGTTCATCGTCTCAATGCAGAACATCGGACTACATGGCGGGACGGCCTTCTCGCACGCGTGGTCACTGGCAGTAGAAGACCAGTTCTACCTGGTCCTGCCAGTTATTCTTCTCCTCATCCACCGTTCGGCGCGAGCGGGCGTAATCGTCTCATGCGCCATCGTTCTCGGTGGGATCGTACTGCGCACTACTCTGGCGTGGCAGAATCCGGCGCCGGAAGGCGGGGTGACATTCCGCGGGTTTCAAACGTGGATTTACTACCCGACGTGGACTCGGCTTGATCCGCTGGTAGTCGGCGTGGTGCTGGCTGCAATCGAAAAATTCAGGCGGCATTGGTGGCATCGCTTGAGCAGAATGGCGGTGTGGCTATGGCTGCCGGCACTTGGCATCATTAGTTACGGCTTGTATCTCGGCGAGGCTACGATTCTTCCTGTTAGCGCATGCATCTGGCAGTTCCCAATGATCGCGCTCGGCATGGCGGCGCTGCTAGTCTGCGTAGTGAGCCCGGTCTCATTACGTTTACCTCGCGGCCACGATCCTCTTCTTCGCAGTGGAGCGTCCATTCCGCGCATTGCTCCGCGACCGGTGCGGCAGTGAAACCGCAGGTTCGAGTAAGTAGCGGACCATTTCCCACGTTGAGCGCTAATGCATAGTCAGGGGAGGGTCGTTACCGGTACCGCCTTCGTAGCAAACGAAGGAATGTTCATGTGCTTACTGTACCGTGGACGCGTCTGACAGGTCACATCGTCAAGCGCTCGGCTCCCAGCGAGCTTCCACCATGCAACTCACGGTGCGGTGCGTGCTTCGCGGTTGCCACTGAGAGGCGAGGCGTGATTCACTGCACCGCGTTATGTCGAAAATGGTGCTCGGTATCATCGCTGGTGTAGCGTTCGGCGCAGTTGATGTCGGCTTGATGCTGCCAATGTCCTTTCCAGACAAGCGAGCGGCTTTGCTCGGGGCGTTCACCAGTCGATTTGCCATCGGGTTCGTCATCGGCTGCGTGCAACTGCCATCGTGGCCGGGCTGGCTTATCGGCCTTGTCTTCGGTGCGCTCATAAGTCTTCCGGACGCGATCGTCACGCACAAGTACGTGCCGATTCTTGTGCTCGGCGGGATCGGCGGGCTAATTATCGGTGGGCTGATCCACGGCTGGCGGGTTCCGGCCGAGCTAGACTGCCGAGAGATTCCTCAACTGCGGGGCATCGATTATGGCATGCCTTCGCTCCTTCGAAGAACCGTGCAAGCTTCTGCTGGCGCTGCATTGACCGCGGGCCACACCAAAAGCCTCACGCGTCTTAGGCCCGCCCAAGTAACTCCACCTCGTCCAAGGTGCGTCGCGGCACGAATTTCGAGCCGGGCTACTCGGTTACCGAGTTCGGGTCGGGCGTAGCGAGATCGACTTTCCAGCTGCCTGGTCAGGGGTCATATTCCTATTATGAACCAGACTGGCTGGCGGGAGCGACTACTTGAGAGTACGCGGGGCCGCATCCTGCAGCAGCTGCGGGGTCGCGAGCAGACGGTGAACGAGTTGGCCGCGGCACTCGCTTTGACGGACAACGCGGTTCGAGCGCACCTGCTGAGCCTGGAACGTGACGGGCTGGTGCACCAGAGCGGTGTGCAACCGGGATTCCGTAAACCCCACGCGATCTACGGGCTCACCGCTCAATCCGAACAGATATTCCCGAAGTCCTACGGTACCCTTCTCGATCTCGTTTTGTCCGTCCTCGAGCGCAAGTTAACGCCACGGGAGCTACGGGCGGCAATGCGCGAAGTGGGCCGGGAAGTCGCCCGGTCGCACCGCGCTACCATCGCAGGAAGATCACGACAGGCCCGAATCGATGCGGCTCTTTCCATCCTGCAAGAGCTGGGCGGGTCGGCCGTTTCTGAGAAGCGCGAGGGGCGACACTGGATTCGCGGCAATGGCTGTCCGCTTGCGGCGGCGACGACGCGCCACCCGGCAGCGTGCCTCATCGCGGAGTCATTGCTTACTGATCTAATCGGAAGGCCGGTGAAGCAGCGATGTTGCCATAACGGCACTCCCTCCTGCCTGTTCGAAGTCAGGTAGGAAGAATCATCCGGAGTAATTCACCGGACGACGACGACACCTTTCATTTCCGGATGAAAGGTGCAGAAGTAGAGAAACGTTCCGGCCTTGGAAAATGTGTGGCGCCAGGCCGCGCCCGCGTTTATCGCGCCCGAATTAAGCTCACTGGTTTCCTGGGAAGTCGCAGTATGCGGGGTGAGATCTGCGTTCGCCCATTCCACCTCTTCTCCAATCTTCACTTCCAGCTTGTCAGGAGAGAACTTGAGCATCCGAATTGTCACGCGGGCCGGGCTCGTTGCCGGCACCGTCGATGGCGCCGGCACGATATTCGAGTTTGTTGGCGGGGAGGCAACCGCAGCCGCGGATTGGCCGCTCGCCTGGCCAGTGCCCGCTTCAGTGAGACTTCTCATCTGCCGGCCGTGAATGAACCCGGCGATGAAGATGATCACTGCCCAGAGCACTAGCGCCCGCAGGGAGAGCGGGCCGGAGACGATCCAAACCTCGCTCGTGTGGCCACGGGAGACTGGCAGACTATCCTGCCCTGGGCGCATCCCTCACTTACGAACCAGGACTGGTCAGTGCAGCGATGATTGCAGCCCTTTGGCGTGGTCCAGGTGCGAGACAAAGATTGGCCGGGCGCTTTCGAGCAAACTTTTCAGCTCCGCGTTCTGCGCATTAGGGATCAGCGTCTTGTCCACTGCGGCGAGAACTTGTTCGTGATAGCTGACTTCATTATCGACATAGGCCTTGTCGAACTCGGCGCCGCTCATCTTCTTCAACTTCGCCATCATCTTCTCTCCTCCTGATTGCAAGCTCCGGCTGGTGGCGCTTTCCTCAGGCGTGACACCAAGTTTCTTCACCAGAGAAGTGGCCTGCTCGTTGACCGAGGTATGATCCCTCACCATCAGGTCGGCAAACTCCTTCACCTTCGGATTGGTCGCCTTCTCCGAGGCCAGCTTTCCTGCGTTGATATCTACATTGTCGGCCGTGACGGCGATCATGGCGATCTGCGGATCCGTCGGTTTTGCGCCGGATTTCTCCTCCGCGGCAAGCGTGCTCGCAGCTACCATGGCTGCACCAGTGAAACTAAGGACTGCATACTTGGTCATATTATTTCTCCTTCGGCTAATTAGGTTGAGTGTGGTGCTCGCGTCTCCGCCAGCGCCGCCACGATTCGCCAGTCTTCGAGATAGTCAAGGATTATATTGACTTATTAAGCGGGCGGGATTTGGACCCGCATTCGGCGCAGAACCTGGCAGCGCTCGACTCGCCTTGGAGCTGTGTTATCTTTATTTCGTGCTTCGCAAGCTGTTAGTCTCCGTCGCGGTTACGGCGGCGTTGTTCTTCGCGACCGTTCGCTTGCCTGCGGCTCCGTGCTTTGTCACGAACACCCCGGGGCCAAAAGCGTGCGAGGCGGGATGCTGTGCAAACAAAATGTGTTGCGCGACATCGCACGAACGGACTGGGCCGCCCGTTCAACCGCTTGCTAAATCCAGCGTTGATCAATCCAGTCTCGTCGCACTTGCGCCAACCATCGCTGCTCCGATCACGCTTTTACCTCCGAGCGAACGGAAAGTTATCTCATTTGCAGAGCCCGCCGCGCATTCTCCGCCGCGGCTGCCGCTGCTCTGCACGTTTCTGATCTGATCCAAGGACGCTGACGCCCGAGGTGTGCCCATTCACCGGCATGCCTGGTCTTCACCGCAGTCCTGGATCAATGAAAACAAACACTCTCTTATTCTTATTACTTACAACTTTATCTCTTCGAGCTGAGCACACCGGCGACGATAGTGAGCAGGCGATAACTTCGTCTGCACGGCTCTCGCTGACAGAGTCACCCGTGCCGTTCTCGAGCGGAACCCCGCAATCCGAGAGGCGCAGCGGAAATGGGAAGCAGCGAAGCAGCGCGTGACGCAGGAAGGCGCGTGGGATGACCTGAAGGTTTCCGGCACGTCAAAGGTTCAGCGCTACGTCGATATCCCGCCGAACGCTTTCACCGATCAGGCGCTCTCAGTCGAGCAGGCGATTCCGATTTCAGGCAAGAATCGCGTACGCGGACGGATTGCAGCGGCCGAAGCCGTCGCTGCGTTTGAGTTTCTTCGGCGGCAGGAGCTCGACGCCATCATGAAAGCGCGCACTGCATATTTCCGTTTGGCGAACGCTTACGCCCAGATTGAGCTAAATCGCCGTAACTACACTTCGCTGACACAAATCGCGGAGATCAGTCGCTCGCGTTACGAAGTGGGAACGCAGAACGCGGCCGACGTTCTCATGTCGGAAACGGAAGCGGCGAAGCTCCTGGAATCGCGGCGCGATCTGGAGCGAAACGTCGCGAACGCGCAATCGCAGCTCAATGTTCTGATGAATCGGGATGCTTTTGCGTCGCTCGCAAGGCCAGCGGACCTGGCGGCGGCACACACCGAATTCTCCGCTGATCAGCTTCAGAGAGGGCCAAGTTGTTCTGAATCTCGGATCGGGCGCGGGTTTCGACTGCTTTCTCGCTGCGCGCGCGGTGCGATCGTCTGGCAAAGTCATCGGCGTTGATATGACTCATGACATGCTGGCCAAGGCGCGAGAGAACGCGAAGAGGAACGGCTTCGACAACGTCGAGTTCCGCCTCGGGGAAATCGAAGCTCTGCCGGTGGCAGACCGAAGTGTGGACGTAATTATTTCCAATTGCGTGATCAATCTCTCGCCGCAGAAGGAGTTGGTATTCAAGGAGGCGTTTCGCGTGCTGAAGCCAGGCGGGCGATTGGCAGTAGCGGACATTGTCGCGACTGCGCCGCTGCCCGACGAAGTAAAAGGGGACTGGTCCGCTTACACCGGGTGCATGGCAGGCGCATCGCAGATCGGCGAGTTGGAACAGATGATGCGCGATGTCGGGTTCGAGAATATCAGGATCGCGCCCAAAGACAGATCGCGCTCTTTCATTCGCGAATGGCTGCCGGGTAAGCGCGTCGAAGATTATCTCGTCTCCGCCACTATAGAGGCGACGCGTCCAGCCGCTCGCTAAGAAGCTCTCCCTGCAAGAGGAAGGCCAAATGGCTGCGCACCCGCGTAGCTATGGAAGAGCTGTCGGATTGTTTCCGGTCGCAACGTAAGTATCTTCTCAATGCTGATGCCCGACGACAACGCGCCTGCCCAAACGCGCGATCCCGCTGCGACCGACATCACTTCTGACCATGCGCGCGCTGGCGCGAAGAAGCGGCGCGATCCGAATGAGCCGGCGGCGGTCGTGGGGCTGGGAGCGTCGGCGGGCGGGATCGCGCCGTTGCAGCAATTCTTTGCCGACATGGACCCGGCGAGCGGGCTGGCCTTTGTGGTGGTGATGCATCTTTCGCCGGAACACGAGAGCCAGTTGGCCAGCGTCATCCAGCAGAAGACGCGAATGCCGGTGACGCAGGTGACGGCGTCCACAACCGTGCGGCCGAATCACGTCTATGTGATTCCGCCAAACCATCAGCTCACGTTTAACGACAGCATGCTCGAATTGATCGAGCCGCAGCAGCCAACGGGACGGCGAGTGACGATTGATCTGTTCTTCCGCACGCTGGCGCAGGCATATGGGCAACGCGCGGTCTGCATCATTCTCTCGGGCACAGATTCGGATGGCGTCATCGGGATCAAGCACATCCGCGCGCAAGGCGGGGTGACGATAGCCCAGGATCCCGGCGAAGCGGAGCACGACAGTATGCCGCAGAGCGCGATCGGCACCGGCATGGTGGATTGGGTGTTGCCTGTGGCGCAAATGCCGGCCCGGCTTTTGGATTTCGTCCGCAACGAGCACGCCATGCAATTGCCGCCGGAGATTGATGGCGCGGAGGAGCCGGACGCAAAGGTGACTGATGCGCCGGGCGGCGAGACGGTGTCGGATGAAACCGGTTCGGCGCGCGATGAAGAGGCGCTGGCGGAGGTGCTCAGGCATTTGCGCGCGCAGACCGGGCACGATTTTTCCCATTACAAACGCGCGACGGTGCTGCGCCGGATCGCGCGACGGCTTCAGGTTAATTCACTGGAAAGCATTCCCAATTACCTCGATTTCCTGCGCAAACACCCCGCGGAAAACCACGCCTTGCTGGCCGATCTGCTCATCGGCGTGACCCATTTCTTCCGCGATCATGATGCGTTCGCGGTGCTGGAGGCGAACATTCCGCAGCTCTTCACCGGCAAACACGCGGAGGACGAGCTGCGCGTGTGGGTGCCAGGCTGCGCCACGGGCGAGGAGGCGTATTCGATCGCGATGCTGCTGGTGGAACATTGCGAGCGGCTGGACAATCCGCCCTCGGTGCACGTCTTCGCGACCGATCTCGACGACGCGGCGGTGAGCGAGGCGCGCAGCGGCGGTTACCCGAGGACGATCGAGGCGGACGTTTCGCTCGAGCGGCTGCGGCGATTTTTCGTGCGGGACCATGGCCGCTACCGGGTGCGGAAGGAATTGCGCGAGCGGTTGCTCTTCTCCGTGCACAATCTGCTGGCCGATCCGCCATTCTCGCGCTGCGACCTGATCTCCTGCCGCAACCTTCTCATTTACCTGAACCAAAACGCGCAGGTGCGGGCGTTCGATATTTTCCATTTCGCGCTGCGGCCCGGTGGCCTGCTCTTCATCGGCGGCTCGGAGACGGCGGGCAACGTGCAGGGGTTGTTCTCGCCGGTGGAATCGAAGGAGCGGCTCTACGTGCGCCGTTCGGTGCCGCGGCCGGGCTGGAAAATGCCGGTGCTTCCGAGGCGCGAGACCAGCGCCGAGCGCACGGCAGTGCCGATCACCACGGGGCGGCGATTGCTCCCGGCATTGACGTCCAACATTGCGGCCGCCGTGGGCGAAGAATCACCGCATTCACTGAGCGCAGGCGCGGCACGGCGCGACGCGCTTTTCGCAGGGCTGCACCTGCGTTTGCTCGAGGAATACGGGCCCCCCTCTGTGCTGGTGAACGACACGCACGACATCGTGCACCTGTCGCCGCAAGCCGGGCGCTACCTGCAATTCGTGGCGGGCGAGCCGACCGCGAATGTGGTGAGCGTGGTCTGTCCGGAGCTGCGGGTGGAATTACGCACGCTGCTCTTTAAAGCCGCGCAAACGAAAAAGAGGGTGAGCGGCCCGCCGCAACAAGTGGAGATTGGCGGCGAGACCGAGGCCATCTCCCTCGAAGTGCGGCCGATCGAGGCGGGCGATTCCGCGCAAGGTTTTTACCTCGTCCTTTTCAACAAGGAAGCGGCGGTGGCGGACAAGGCGCCCGACCGCCACGAGACAACGGCGCGCGGGCTTGACGAAGAAATCCAGTGGCTCAAATGCCAGCTCAGCGACGTGACTGAGCAGTACGAAGCGACCACGGAGGAGCTGAAAGCTTCCAACGAAGAGCTCCAGGCGACCAACGAGGAGATGCGTTCCACGACAGAAGAGCTGGAGACGAGCCGCGAGGAACTCCAGTCCACGAACGAGGAACTGCTCACCGTCAACGCCGAGCTGAAGGCCAACGTCGAGGAGTTGAGCCACACGAACGCCGACCTGACCAACCTGATGGCGTCTACTGACATCGCGACGGTGTTCCTCAATCGCGAGCTGCGCATCCAGCGTTTCACGCCGAACGCGCAGAAGATTTTTAATCTTATTCCGGCGGATGTCGGTCGGGCGATTTCAGACATCACCCACCGGCTGCACTACGACGGCCTGATCGATGACGCGCAGCGCTCGATCGACGACCTGGCGACGATCGAGCGCGAAGTGCGCGTGGGCGAGGACCATTGGCATCTTGCGCGGCTCGCGCCGTATCGCACGAGCGAGGACCGGATCGCCGGCGTGGTCGCGACATTCATCGACATCACGCGGCGGAAACGCGCAGAAGATGCGCTGCGTGAAAGCGAACAGTTTGTCCGCTCGACGCTGGATTCCTTCACCTCGATGATCGCGATACTCGATGCCGATGGAGCGATCCTCGACGTGAATGAGGCGTGGAAGCAGTTTGCCCGTCAAAATGGCTACGCCAAACCCAATTACGGCGTCGGTGAGAATTACCTGGAGGTGACGCACCGCGCGGCGGATGCCGGCGCTCTCGATGCGCGGCAAGTCGGCGAAGGCATCAAGTCGGTGTTGAACAAAGCATCCCTGTTTTTCGAGTTTGAGTATCCCTGTCACTCGCCGGAGGGTTTCCGTTGGTTTATGGTCAACGTCAGCCCGCTGGCCACGGCGCGGGCGGGCGCGGTGGTGTGGCACACGGACATCACGGCGCGCAAGCAGGCGGAAGAAGCGCTGCGCGCGACGAATGAGCAGTTCCGAGTTCTGGCCGATTCAGTGCCGCAAATCATCTGGACGAACACCGCTGACGGCTCGGCGAACTACTTCAACAAACGCTGGTTCGATTACAGCGGACTGAGCTACGAGGAATCGCTCAGGCCGGGGCAGACGATCGTGCATCCGGACGATGCGCCCGCTTCAAAGGAGAAATGGCAGCAGGCTTTGGCAAATGGCGAAGTGTTCGATTGTGAATACCGGCTGCGGCGAGCTGATGGCGAATATCGCTGGTTCATCGGGCGCAATGTCCCGCTGAAAGACGCGGAAGGCCGCGTGACGAGCTGGTTTGGCTCGGCCACCGACATTCAGGATTTAAAGGAGGCGGAGGCGGCGCTGCGTGAAAGCGAAGAGCGTTACCGGCTGCTGGTGGATGGCGCTCGCGACTACGCCATTTTCCTGCTCAATCCGTCGAACGAAATTGTGTATTGGAGCGCGGGCGCGGAACGCGTCTTCGGCTGGACGGCGGAGGAAGCCATCGGGCAATCTGGTGAACTTGTTTTCACGCCGGAAGACCGCGAGCGCGAACAGGAGGAGACGGAAATCGAGATTGCGCTAAAGGATGGGAACGCGAACGATCGGCGCTGGCACATCCGCAAAGACGGCACCCGCATCTGGGTCGATGGCGTAATGCACCGGCTCGAGGATGAGAAAACGGGCGCGCTGCGAGGCTTCGCCAAGGTGGCGCGGGACCGCACCGAAGCGCGCATGGCCGAGGAGGAATTGCAGCGGGCGCATGAAGAGCTGGAGCAGCGGGTGCGCGAGCGCACGGCGGAGTTGCGCCAGAAAAACCGCCAGCTGCAACGCGAGGTCGAGAGACGCGAGATGCTGGAGAGAGAGATTCTGCGCATCACCGAACGCGAGCGGGCGCGGATCAGCCAGGATTTGCACGATAGCCTTTGCCAGGAATTGACGGCGACGGCGTTCCTGCTGAAATCACGCGCAAAAGCAATCGCGCCGCAGAGCAAAGTCGCGGCCGATTCACTCACCGAGGCGGCGGAGACGGTGAACGCGAATGCCGGCCTTGCGCGCGATCTGGCCCGCGGGCTGCACCCGATGGAACTCGGCGCATCGGGATTACCCTCGGCCTTACGCGAACTCTGCTCGCGCACGAATGAATCAGTGAGCTGCCGGTGCGATTGCCCGCGGTCACTGCGACTGGACGAAAACGTGGCGGTGAATCTTTACCGCATCGCACAGGAAGCAGTGCTTAATTCCACCAAGCACGCGAACGCGAACCAGATCGTCATTTGCCTTGAGCGAACGAATGGCGAGATCATTCTCACCGTCAGCGATGATGGTGAAGGCAAGCGTCGCCGGGGGCGCGGGCTTGGTACGCACATCATGCAGTATCGTGCGCGCGCTGCCGGCGGCACGCTCAGGGTGGAATCGGTGCAGGGTCGCGGCACCACCGTCACCTGTCGCCTGCCGCTCAAGGCCGTGAAACGCTGAAGCGGGCGTCATCCCCTCGCGCTGTAGCATCTTTTCCTCTGGCGAGATGCGAACCTATTGCACGTGAGCGAACAGCCAGACAACAACGGTGGAATGGCCAACGTGATGACGCGCAACATCCGCACGTTGATCGAGCGGTGCCGGCGCGAGCAGCGTGACGAACGGCCCGAGGTGCGCATCGCGGATACAATCACGCGCTTCACCGGCAGCATGGCGTTTGTCTACATCCACGCCGTGCTCTTCGGCGGATGGATCATCGGCAATCTGCCCTGGGTGCCGTGACCGAAGTTCGACCCGACATTCGTCATTCTGGCAATGTTCGCCTCAGTGGAAGCGATCTTCTTATCCACTTTTGTGCTCATTTCGCAAAACCGGATGCAGGAGCGCGCCGATCGACGCGCCGATCTTGACCTCCAGGTGAGCCTGTTGGGTGAACACGAAATCACGCGATTGATCTCGCTGGTCAAACATATCGCCGAGAAGCTCGATGTGGAAGCTTCACGCAATCCCGAATTGCGCGAACTGGAGCAGGACGTCGCACCTGAGAAGGTGCTCGATGCATTACGAAATACGAAAGCTCAACTGGACAACAGCGAACTGCCGCTTGGCGACAAGTAAAACCAAACCCGCTAATTGATGGTCGGATGCCTCGAGTTAGCTCGAAATAGTTAAAGCACCCGCTGGAGTAAACCAGCGGGCGTTCCCAATTTCAGTTGTGGTCGGACGTACTTACCGCACCGCTGTTCTCTTTAGTATCTACTTAACGACCGGCGGGTGATGGTTCAGGTTTGGCAGATTTTTTCTTACCCTGCTGTTTTGCCGGTTCGCCGCGATTCGCTGACTGGCGAGCTTGAACTGCCTCGGGCCGGCGCGATCTCTCACTCATGTCACGTCGCGCCGCCGCGGCCGCATTTTCGTTTGTTCGGTGGGAACGAGCGATGCGTTCGCGGGGGTCAGCACTTCGTCTGTTCTCGCTTTCGGTGCGGCGGTTCTCGGCATTGCGCCGGTTCTCACGCTCCTCAACCCTTTGAGAGTTTTCCCGTTTTTCCGCCAGACGTGACTCAGCTTCCCGGGAGGACTTAACCTTAGCCGCATTCTCCTTCTCTTTGCGAGATGCGCCTTCGGCATTGTTTCTCTTGTTAGCTTCGGAAGCGTTCTCCGCTTTTGCGCCTGCCTTATTATTTCTTTCCAATGACTTGATCGCTTCCGCTTTCGGGTGGCCTTTGTTCACCGAAGCCTGCAGGTCGCGATTTTTACTGGCAGCTTCCCGCCGGGAAATCTGCTGCGCGGTCGCGGCCACATGCCGAGCCTTTGCCGCAGCCTGTTCTTCAGCAGTGGGCTGCGCTTTTACTCCCCTGGGTCCGTTGAAGCTGACCCGGTCTCCCTTGATTTGTCGGGCAAGGACCGAGCGATCGATAAAAGTATTATGGATGACCGTTTTGTTTACCCGCGTGACGGCGGTGTTGTAGCGAAAGACATTCCCGTCCCAACGCCCGCCCCAGTAGCCTCGGCCGAAGTAGCCGTAGCCATAATTGACACCGCCATAGAAACCAACCGTAGGTCCCCAATAGCCGTCGTGGAAAAGGTACCCGCCATTGTCGAAGCCCCAGTAGGGGGGCGTCCAGAGCAGACCTACTTGAGGCGGCGGAACCCACGCGCCCGGCACCCAGTAGTAACCCCCAAAATCGCCATAAGCCCAGTAACCCGGCGTCCAGATATAACCTTCCACTGGACAATACGGTTGCTCGACCACCGGCAATAGCGGCGGGGCGAAGTTGATCGATATTCCGACAGCGCCTGGCGACGAGGCGAAGGGTAGCGCCGCAAACAGCGCCGTAACAAGAACGAGAAAACGCATTTTCATAATGTTGATTATGTAACGAGACGTTATTCGGCTGCTTCCTATTCGATTCAGCCTGGCGTCGTGAGTCGTTCTCGGCGCGGAGGTGCTTATCATTCATGCCATGGCGAAGGCAACCGCACTGGGCGCATTGGCTGAAAGCAAGGCGGAACCCGGCGCTCCGGCTGCCCCGTCTGTGAAATCCGAGCCATCTTCAATGGCAGCGGCTTGCGATTTGATTTGGGGACATCCTTCGATGCCCGCACAGCGCCTGATCATGCCAGCACCAGCCAAACCTCCTGCCCAGCCGAGCGCTGCGATCAAAAGAAGCGCCGTGCTGGTGGTGGACGATCATCCGCTTTTTCGCCGCGGCGTGGTGCAATTGCTCGAGGATGAGCCTGATCTGGAGGTGCGCGCGGAAGCGAGCACGAGCAACGAAGCGCTCGAGAAAATACGTAAATACAAGTTCGATCTCGCGGTGGTGGACATCGGTTTGGAGGGAAGCACCAACGGCATCGAGCTGACCAAATACATCAAAGCGGAAAAACCAAAGCTGCCCGTGCTGGTGCTCTCGATGCACGATGAGACGCTTTTCGCCGAGCGGGCTCTACGCGCGGGCGCGCGCGGTTACGTCATGAAACGCGAGGCGCTGGACAATTTCATCTCCGCCGTGCGCATGGTGCTGCGCGGTGAGATTTTCATCAGCCCAAACATGTCCAAGCGCATGGTCCTGGCGCATCTTCATGGCAGCGGCGAGACGGTTTCGCCGGTGGAGAAGCTGAGCGACCGCGAGCTGGAGGTTTTGCAATTGCTGGGCGAAGGGAAGGAAGTGCGCGAGATCGCCGAGCGCCTGCATCTGAGCGCGAAGACGGTGGAAGCGCATCGCGCGCACATCAAAGAAAAGCTGCAGTTGCAAAACGCGCGTCAAGTGGCGCGTTTCGCCAACGAGTGGGTGCGCGCGCAGCAGCCAGCGTAGGACGGAGCACAGGCGTCACGCCTGTGCGGCCGGCGAATGCCAGTGCGGCTCGCGCCGTCTCGTCTGCCGAGTCAAAAAGGCAGCGCAGCGAAGTATCGCACGAACAGCCCGGCAGCTCCTGCCGCGCAGATCACCGCAACGACATTCCATCGCCACTTCAGTAAACCGGCGAGCGCGATCGCCGTCACGGCGACGGCAAACCAGTCCACTGTACCGGCGCCTGGGAAAAATACGCGACCTGAAAACCAGACGCCGAGATTCAAAACCACGCCAACGACCGCGGCAGTGATCGCGCTGAGCGCGGAGGTTAAATGCTCATTGCCGCGCAGCTGTTCAATGTAAGGTCCACCGAGGAGAATCCACAGAAAGCACGGGAGGAAAGTCACCCAAGTCGTGATGAGCGCGCCTACGTCGCGGCCAGCAGCGGCGGCAATCCATCCGGATGTTGCCACGCGCCGACAAAGCCGACGAACTGTACCACCATGATGAGCGGCCCGGGCGTGGTCTCGGCCAGCGCTAGACCATCCATCATCTGTCCGGGCCGGAGCCAGCCGTAATGAAACATTGCCTGCTGCGCGACGTAGGGCAGCACGGCGTAAGCGCCGCCAAAGGTCACGACGGCGGCTTTGCTGAAGAAAACTCCTTCGCGGAATAGCGTGCTTTGCCAGCCGCGGTTGAGACCGGCCAGCAAGATGGGCGTAACCCAGAGCACCAGGCATGTCACTGTGATAACGAGCGCGCGGCGAAATGTGGGATGAGTATGCTGTGGTGATTCACGCGCGTCATCCAGAACAGATGCTTTCGCCTTTTCGTCACGACGATTCCTGAAGGCATCGGGTAGGAAAACTCCGCCGGCCAATCCAGCGAGCGCAGCGCCGAGAACGATGAGCGGAAAAGGAACTCCGAAAAAATAAATGCCGGCGAACGCGACGGACGCGATGATCCACATTGGTGCGCTCCGAAGCGCGCGGGTGCCGATACGCACCAGCGCGGCGACGACAATTGCCGTCACCGCCGGCTTGAGTCCGTAAAAGAGGGCGGCAATGGAGGGCACATTGCCGAATCGCACATAGATGTAGCTCAACAGCCAAAGCACGAACATCGACGGCAGGACGAACAACACGCCGGCGATGATGCCGCCGATGGTGCGGTGCAAAAGCCAGCCGATGTAAATCGCGAGCTGCTGCGCCTCGGGCCCAGGCAGAAGCATGCAGTAATTGAGCGCGTGGAGAAAACGCGACTGACTGATCCAGCGGCGGCGATCGACCAGCTCGGTTTGCATAATCGCAATCTGTCCTGCCGGACCGCCGAACGAGATGAACCCAAGCTTCAGCCAGAAAAGAAACGCCTCGCCAAGGGTTGGGAGCACAGGCGTCCCCGCCTGTGCGGCCGGCGGGCGTCTCGCCTGCCGTGCCATCATTCGCGCAGCAGCGCGGCCGCGAGTTTCAGCGCCTCATCGCTCCGCCCGCCCAGCATCCGCGCAATCTCTTCCCGCCGCGCTTTCCCGCTCACTTCGCACAACTGCGAAAACGTGCGCCCGCCCTTCACCTCCTTCGTCACCACGAAATGCGAAGTCGCCGCCGCCGCCACCTGCGGCAGGTGCGTGATGCAAAGCACCTGATGTTCCGCCGCAAGCTCTCGCATGCGCCTACCCACGGCGTGCGCGATTTCGCCGCCCACGTTCGCGTCGATCTCATCAAACACAAGCAATGGCACCGCGTCCTGCGCCGCCAGCGCCGATTTGATCGCGAGCATCAGGCGCGAGATTTCACCGCTCGAGGCAATCGCGCGCAACGGCTTCAACGGTTCTCCGGGATTCGGCGAAAACAACAGCTCGACCGCATCAAAGCCATTCGCCCGCGCCGGCTGCGCTTCGTTCAGCTTCACTTCGAATTGCGATTGCCTGAAGCCCAGATCGCGCAGATTCCCTCGCACCATGTCCGAAAGTTTTGGCGCTGCTTTCCCGCGCAGTTTGTGCAGCAGATCGCCTGCTTTTTTTAACAACACGCGCTGCTCTTCCATCTCACGCCCGAGGCGTTGCAATTCCTCATCGCGCCCTTCGATCTTTCGCATCCGCTCCGCCGCGCGTTCGCCGAACGCGATCACCTCCGCAATCGTGCCGCCATACTTGCGCTTCAATGATTCGAAAAGCGAGACGCGGCTCTCGAGCGCGGCGAGTTGCTGCGGATCAAGGTCCAGTTTCTCCGCGTAACGGCTGAGATCGCGCGCGATTTCAGAAAGCTCGAGAACGGCAGCTTCGTGCGCGGCCACTGCGGCGCTCATCGCCGGATCGAGCTTCTCCAGCTCACGCAGCAGTTTTTGAGTCTCGCTCAGCTGCGACACGACCGCGTCATCGGCTTCGGCCAGCTTGCTCGCAATTGCCGAGGCGATCTCAATCAATCGTTTGCTATTGCTGGCCAGTTTGTAGCGCGCTTCGATCTGTTCCTCTTCATCGACGGAGAGCTGTGCTGCTGAAATTTCTTTTGTCTGGTGCCGCAGCAAATCGAGCTCCTGTTCGCGCGCAGTTTCGGCCGTGTTCAGCGCGGCGTGTTCATCTTCGAGTGCGCGCAGTTTGCGGAAGGCTTCAGCAAATTTCTGCCGCGCCTCAGTCGCGCCAGCGAAAGCATCGAGCAGATCGAGCTGGCGCTCCGGTGAAAGCAGCGATTGGTGATCGTGCGGCCCGTGGAGATCGACGAGTTCGTCGCCGAGCGTTTTGAGATTCGAGAGCGTAGTCGGCGAGCCATTGATGAATTGCCGGTTCGCGCCCGAGATCGAGAGGCTCCGTTTCAAAATCAAATCAGCGTCGCATTCTTCCACACCCGCTTCGGCAAGTTGCGCATCCAATCGCGCCAGGTCATCGCCGCTGAAGATCGCTTCCACCGTGCACGTCTCCGCGCCGGTGCGAATGAGCGTTTTGTCCGCGCGTTCTCCGAGCAAGAGCTGCAGCGCGCCGATGATGATCGATTTGCCGGCCCCGGTCTCCCCCGTGATGGAAGTGAAGCCCGGCGCGATTTCCCACTCGAGGTCTTCCACCAGCGCCAGATTTTTTATGCGGAGTAACTGGAGAAGCACCGGAAGAAAGTTGAGAGTTGAGAGTTGAGAGTTGAGAGAGGAGAAACCGCCGCGCCCGTTTTGAACTCTCAACAAACAACTCTCAACTCCGAAATTGTTCGCGAGCGAGGCTCTCAACTTCTTCTCACCTTTCTCGGCACCGGCACTTCCCAAGGCGTGCCCATGATCGGCTGCGATTGCGCGGTGTGCCGCTCGCCCGATCCGCGCGATCAGAGACTGCGCTCTTCCATTTACATCGAGACGCCGGAGTGCGCCTTCGTCGTGGACACCGGCACGGATTTTCGCAGCCAGGCCTTGCGCGAAAATATCCGCCGGGTGGACGCAGTCGTCTTCACCCATTCGCACACCGATCACATCATGGGCTTCGATGATCTGCGGCGCTTTTCCTGGCAGCGCGGCTCGATGCCGGTTTACGCCTCGGCGGAGACGATGGCCGATCTCGAGCGCGTTTTCCTCTTCGCGTTTCAAGGCACGAATCGTTTTCCCGGTTATTTGAAACCGGAGCCGCATGTTGTTTGCGGTCCTTTCTCGTTAGGCGAAACGCTCATCACGCCGCTCCCGGTGCCGCATGGAAATTCGGAGGTGAACGGTTACATGTTTGAGCGCGCGGGAAAGAATCTCGTCGCCTACCTGAGCGATTGCAGCGCGGTGCCGGAGCAGATCGTGCGGAAAATTTCCGGCGTGCAATGCCTCATCATCGACGCTTTGCGTGAGACGCCGCATCCGACGCATCTCACGGTCGCACAATCCCTCGAGATCGCGCAACAAGTGCAACCGGCAGAAACGTACTTCACTCACATTGCGCACGAGCTGGCGCAATCGTACGAGACCGGATTGCCGCCACGCACGCACATTGCCTTTGATGGATTGAAGCTGCGTTTCTGATGAAAAAGTTCGTCGGCGTCGTGCGCTGTAGGGGAAGCTGGCAGCTTTCCCTCCAATTCGTACTCCTGCTGCTGCTCGCGCCCGATGCGCGCGCGGAAGAGGCGCTGCCGCCGCAGACCATCGTCGTCTTCAACGACGCGCTGCCAGAATCAGCGGGACTTGCCAAATTTTACGCGGAGAAACGAGGGATCGCGCGCGATCATCTGGTGGCGCTGGATTGCCCGACGGAAGAAGAGATTTCGCGCGAGCAATACGACGCCACCATCGCCGAACCGCTGCGGAAAATCTTTGAAGAACGCGGCTGGTGGAAATTGCGCGAGAATGCCGAAGGCCAGCAGCGGGTGGAGGGACTGACGATTCATTTCGTCGCGCTCATCAAAGGCGTGCCGCTGAAAATCCGCGCTGCCGCCTCGTATCCAAATGACAAGCCCGGACCCGGCCCGCTCGAGAGCCGCAACGAAGCATCAGTCGACTCAGAGTTGAGCGCACTCGCCCTCCTGAGCGCGCAGATTTCCGGCGCATTCACGAACCGCTATTTCCAGAGTTACAAACCGATCCGTGATTTCGCGGACATGCCCCTCCTGCTCGTGACGCGGCTCGATGCCCCGGGGGCGGCCACGGTGCGGCGCATGATTACGGATGCGATCGAGGCGGAGAAAACAGGGTTGTGGGGACGAGCCTTTGTCGACAGCGCACTCAACACAAACGCCGGATTCCAGGTGGGCGACGACTGGATGTCGGCCATTGTCGAGCAACTGCACAAGGCAGGCATTCCGGTTGTTCACGAAGAAACGCCGGCGATTTTTCCGGACGGGTATCCGATGAGTGATTGTGCGCTCTATTACGGATGGTATGCGGGCGGGATGGCCGGTCCCTTCACTGCGCCGGGTTTCAAATTCGTGCCCGGCGCGATTGCGGCGCACATCCACTCCTACAGCGCGACCACGTTGCGCGACGCAAACTCAGGCTGGACTGGACCGCTGCTGCTGCGCGGCGCGGCCGCGAGCGTGGGCAATGTGTATGAGCCGTATCTGGAACTGACGACGCACCTCGACATTCTTAACGATCGCCTGCTCCACGGCTTCACCTTCGCGGAAAGCGTGTTCATGTCTTCCCGCGTTTTGTCGTGGATGAGCGTGGCCGTGGGCGATCCGCTTTATCGTCCTTATTTTAACTGGACGCAGGTGGATGCGAAGAGCGCGAAGAACGCCTGGCGCAGCTATCACGAGTTCGCGCTCAAGAATAATGACGCGCCTGATTTCCGGGCGCAGGCGCGCACCTTCGCGCTGCGCACACACAATGCGCCAGTGATGGAAGACATCGCTTTGATGGATTTGCGGGAAAAGAATTTCAGGGCCGCCATCACTGAGCTGCAACAGGCGCGCGCGGGCTACACAAAACGCGAGGACATTGTGCGCTGCGTCCTGGAGGAATGTGATGCGCTGGTGCAATCGGGCAAACCGAAACGCGCGGCCGAGCTCGCCAGGATGGTGTTGCGCATCGTGCCCGATTCGCCGGCGGCCCCGTTGTTGCGGAAAGTGGAATCCGATGCTGCGCCGAAGCCGCCGCCCTCGGCAACGCCATAGGGCGGCGAATCCGGGTAGCGCGCGCGTCTCGCGTGCTGGTGATGCGTCCTCGCGATCACGGACTTTTCTCCAATGTAACGTCTTGTCTAGAACACCGCGCGTAGTGAAGATCGTTGCGGCGGGACACCGCAACCAGCACGCGAGACGCGTGCGCTACCCACAGATTGCGCGCCGCACTTGTTTTTGATTTCGCGCGCGTTCAGCATTCCGTCACGTGAACGTGGAAAGGCCCAAACGCGCCGATGAACAACTCGTCCGCGCCATCGGTATTCCCGGTCTGACGGCGAACATCGTTAGCTCAACCATTGGCGCTGGTATTTTCGTTTTGCCGGCCACGGTGGCGGCAGGTCTCGGCGCCGCAGCACCGCTCGCCTTCATCATTTGCGCGGGAGCGATGATCGTGTTCGTCACCTGTTTCGCCATCGCCGGGAGCCGCGTCTCGTTAACCGGAGGGCTTTATGCCTATGTCGAGGTCGCGTTTGGCCGTTACGTGGGATTTCTCGCGGGCGTGTTGTACGGCATGACCGCGCTCGGCGCCGTCGCCGGCATCGTCAATGTCCTGGCGAACTCGATCGCGCTGATCGCGCCATTTCTCGGTGGGCCGGTGATGCGCGTGCTGGTGATGCTCGTTGTCTACGGCGCGCTCGTCCTGATCAATATCCGCGGCGTGCGCGCCGGCGCTGGCGCTGTCACGATTATCACGGTGGCCAAAATCCTGCCGCTCCTGTTGTTCATCGGCGCTGGCATCTTCTTCATTCAGCCGGCGAATCTCACGTGGCCGGGCTGGCCCGGCGGCAAACCATTAGGCGACGCCGTCATTCTCCTCATCTTCGCTTTCGTCGGGATCGAGGTGGCGTTGATCCCGAGCGGCGAAGTGAAGAATCCATCGCACACCGTTCCGCGCGCTGCTTATCTCGCGCTCGTTACCACAACGATCATCTACATCATGATCCAGGTTGTGGCGCAGGGAACGCTCGGTCTCGATCTGGCCAATTATGCCGACGCGCCGCTGGCAGAAGCGGCGGCGAAGTTCCTCGGCAATGCCGGCCGCACCATTCTCCTCGCGGGCGCGACCGTTTCCGCCTTCGGTTTTGTCACGAGCGACATCCTCAGCTCGCCGCGAATGATCTTCGCTTTCGGGCGCGACGGCGTATTGCCGGCTTGGTTCGCGCACGTGCATCGGCGCTATCGCTCGCCCGACGTGGCCATCGTGACGTATGCCGTGCTCGCGTTCGCGCTGTCGGTCACGGGCACGTTTCAACAACTCGCCGTGCTGTCCAACGTCGCCGTCCTGTTAATGTATCTGCTCTGTTGCGCGGCCTGCTGGTTTCTGGTGCAGCGCGATGTCCGGGCCGATGGGCAGCCGTTCAGCTTTCCCGGAATGAAAATCATGCCGGTGCTTGCGATTGTCCTGATCATCTGGATTCTGGCGCAATCGGCGCTGAGCGACACTGCCGTGGGGAGTGACACGCGGGCGGGGCTGCGGATCGCCGCCGTGTTGTTAGCGATCGGCTCGGTGCTCTATCTGGCGCGAACGAGATGGCGCGGCAAGCCGGGAACGTGACGCGGTGTGCACCAGATGTGGTGGTTGGGCGTCCTGCCGACCAGCCAATTGTGTAGAATAGGCTTGTTTCGCAGCCAAGCCGCCTATATTTCCACCAGCAAAGGTCCGCCTTTCATGCATCTTCAGTCGCTCGATCTTTTTGGTTTCAAGTCCTTCGCGGACAAGACCGTCTTCAATTTTCACGAAGGCGTGACCGCGATCGTGGGTCCAAATGGTTGTGGCAAATCCAATGTTTGCGACGCCGTGCGCTGGGTCCTGGGCGAGCAATCAGCGAAGTCGCTCCGTGGCGGCGAGATGGCCGACGTCATTTTCAACGGCACCGATTCGCGCAAGCCGCTCGGGTTTGGCGAAGTGTCGCTGACCTTCACCGACTGCGCGAGCGAGCTGGGTGTGGACTGGCACGATGTGCGCGTGACCCGACGCATTTATCGCGACGGGAATTCCGAGTATTTCCTGAACAAGACGCTTTGCCGGCTCAAGGACATCCACAATTTGTTTGCCGATACGGGCGTGGGCCGGAGCGCCTATTCCATCATGGAGCAGGGGAAACTCGATCTTATCCTCAGCTCGCGCCCGGAAGATCGGCGGAGCGTTTTCGAAGAAGCGGCCGGGATTACCAAATACAAGACGCAGAAGAAAGAAGCGCTGCGCAAACTCGAAGCGACCGAAGCGAATCTGCTGCGCATCAGCGACATCATAAAGGAAGTGAAACGACAGATCGGTTCGCTCCAGCGGCAGGCCGGGAAGGCGCGACGTTATCAGGCCTTGCATGCTGATCTGCAAGTGCTCGACACACATTTTTCTTATCGCAAATTGCAGGCGCTCGAGCAGGAGCTGGGTGAATGCCGGAGCGAAATCGAGCGCGTGAGTGAGGTGGAGCGCCAGGCGCGTGGCGAGATCGACGCCGGTGAAACGGAGCTGGCGCGGTTGCGCACAGGCCTGGACGCGGCCGACGAGCGCATCACGGCGGCGCGCGCGAAACTGCAGGCGCTCGAGAGCGAGATCGCCTCGCATCGCAGCCGTATTGAATTCAACGAGCAGCGTGGTGCCGAGTTGACGGAGCTGATTGAACGCAGCCGGTGCGAGATTGAATCAGCAGAAGCGAAACTGCGCGAGCACGAGCAGGAGATTGAATCGGCCAATGCCCTGGTGGAAGAAACGGCGCGGCTGCTCGCGCAAAAGAAGGCGCAGCTCGACGAACTGAGCGCGACTGCTCGCGCGCGTCGTGATGCGCGCCAGGCGGCGGAACAGCAATGGCGCGAACTCCAGATCGCGCTTTCCAAAGACGAGCTGCGATTCTCGGCATTGAGTGAGGAGATTCGCGAGCTGGGTGAGCGGCGCGGTGCAACTCAGCGCGAACTGGATTCGCTTGGGACGAAGATCGCGTCAGCCGGCGCCGGGCACGAGCAGTTGGAGGCGAAGGTGCAGGAGGCGCGCACTTCGCACGAAAATGAGCAGCAAACGCTCGAGCAACTCTTCGCCGGCGTGCGCTCGCGCGAGGACGAGCTGCGCGCGCGCCAAAGCGAGTTCGCCGCGCTCGAGAAGCAGCTCAGCGCGCTTCAGCGGACGATCGCGGAAAAGGAATCGCGCTACGACGTTTTGCATCAGTTGAACGAAGAAGGCGAAGGACTGGCCGAAGGCTCGCAGGCGCTGCTCAAAGCAAGGCAGTCTGAATTTGCGGGTGCATTTGCCGCGCAGCTCGATGTGCCGTCAGAATTTGTCGCGGCAATCGAAGCGGCGCTGGGGCGCAACTTGCACGCGCTTGTTCTGCGCGAGCCGCATCGTGTGGCGGAAATCGTGGCGTGGCTTCGCGCGGAACAGCTGGGTCATGCGGCGATTCTATTAGGAGGAACAAATGCTGAGGACGCGGGTGTTCCAACGGCGGAGCTTCCGCCGGGAGCCATTGCGTGGGCTGCCGAGAAAGTGACTGCGCCGCCAGAGCTCGCGCCATTCATCCGTCGATTGCTGCACAAGGTGGCGCTTTTCGACAATATCGTTGAAGCGCTGAGAGCGATCGAAAGCTCAGGCGGCATCGCAGCGGTGACGCGTGGCGGTGAATTCATCTCGCCGGAGGGCGTTTTGTTCATCGGCAGCGGGAAAGGCCGCGGCGATTCCTTACTCGATCGCCGGACGCGAATCGCTGCCCTCGCCAGGGAGCTTTCGGTTTTAAGAACCGAAGCAGCAGAACTCGAGACGCAACGCCGCAATGCCGAATCGCAGATCGCCTCGATTGTCTCCGCGCTCGACCGCGCCCGTCAGCGGCACCAGGAAGCGCAGCTGGCGCAGGCAGCGGCCGCTTCCAAAATCCACGAGATCGAGCGCGAGCATCAAACGGCCGAGCGCGACCTGGAAATTCTGCGTTTGGAACAAGCCACGCTGGAGCGGCAGATTGCGTCAGCCGATGGGCGATTGAATGACCTGAACGAGCAACGCGTGCAGTTGCAGGAACGAGTTGCGGCCCAGACGAATGAGATGGCGCGAGTCGAAGCCGAGCGCGATGAGACGGCGCGGTTGGAAGAGCAAAGAGCTGCGCAAGTGGCGGAGGCGCGCATTGTCACGGCCACGCACGAGCAGAAACACGAGGCGCTTCTGACGCAGCGTGCGCCGATGCTGGCACGGCAAAGTGAGCTGCGGGAATTGATCGCGTCGCGCCGAGGCGACATTGAGAATTATGAGCGGCGATTGGCGGCGCAGGCGGACGAGACCGAGGCGGCCAGGCAATCAATTGCGCGGCAGAGCGAGGAGCGGACCGGACGCGAAGGCGAAATCGAGAAGCTGCTGGCGGAACGCGCGACGCAGCTCGACGACATCAACAGGCGCGAAGCCGGGCTGCGCGGAGCGCGAAATCGGTTAAGCGAATTGCAGGAGCAACGCGGCGCCCACTCAGTGCGCCAGACGCAGCTGCAACTCCAGATCGAGCATCTGCTCGAGCATGTCACGCATCGCTATCAAATGGATCTGCGGCAATTCGCGCCTGATGTGTATGCGCACGAGAAAGTTTTGCGCGCGCAACTTAAGCGAGGCGCCGGAGAGGCGCAGCCGCCGAGCACAACATCAGAGGAAAATTTGCGGAAGCTCATCGCCGAACTTACGTGCCAGCTCGACAACATGGGCCCGGTGAATCTCGATGCCGTGCAGGAATACGATGAGCTGGAGGAACGCTATCGTTTTCTCGAAACGCAGAACACGGATCTAACGAACTCTCGTCGCGAACTGCTCGAAGTCATTGCCCGAATCAACTCAACGACGCAGAAGCTGTTCGACGAAACCTTCGCGCAGGTGCGGCTCAATTTTCGCGAGATGTTCGGCGAGCTGTTCGGCGGCGGCCGGGCCGACCTGCAATTGCTCGATGAGAACGACGCGCTGAACTGTGGGATCGAAATCATCGCCAAACCGCCCGGTAAACAGCTGCAAAGCGTCTCGCTCCTCAGCGGCGGCGAACGCACCATGACGGCGGTGGCCTTGTTATTTGCCATCTACATGGTGCGCCCGAGTCCATTCTGTGTCCTCGATGAAATGGATGCGCCGCTCGACGAATCAAACATCAATCGCTTCATCCGCGTGCTCGAGCGTTTCGTCAGGCAGAGCCAGTTCATCATCATCACGCACAACAAGCGCACCATTGCCAAGGCGGATGTGCTCTACGGCGTGACCATGGAGGAGCGCGGCGTAAGCAAGCTCGTCGGGATGAAGATGACGTCGGCGCAACGCGCGGAAGAAGATCGCGCCGAGCAGGAAAATGGAAACGGGTCAGGGCAACGGCAACTTGCGATGGGGAAAGCGCGCAAGACGGCAGTAGCAGCGGCTTCGCGCTAGCTAACGAATCTCGGCCGCGCCGAAGTACGGCTGCAATTTTTCCGGTAACCGAATCGTTCCATCCGCTGTTTGGCCGCATTCGATCAGCGTGGCAAACAAGCGCGGCAAGGCCAGACCGGAGCCGTTCAGGGTGTGGCAGAATCGATTCTTCCCATCCGTGCCTTTGCAGCGCAGGTTCATCCGGCGCGTCTGAAAATCTTCGAAGTTCGAACAGCTCGACACTTCGAGATAGGCGTTCTGTCCGGGCGACCAGACTTCCAGATCGTAAGTTTTGGCCGAGCCAAAACCGAGGTCACCGGTGCAAAGCTCGATCACGCGATAGTGCAGCCCGAGCAATTGCAAAACCTTTTCCGCATTCGCGGTCAGACTTTCCAGTTCGGCATACGAATTTTCGGGGGCGGTGATTTTCACCAGTTCCACCTTGTCGAACTGGTGCACGCGAATAATCCCGCGCGTCTCGCGCCCGGCTGATCCCGCTTCGCGCCGGAAACAAGGCGTGTAAGCGACGAACTTCTTCGGCAGCTCATCGGCGCGCAGAATCTCGTCGCGATGAAAATTTGTCACCGGCACTTCCGCCGTCGGTGCCAGAAACAATTGCCCGTCTTCCAGGCCATACATGTCCGCTTCGAATTTCGGCAATTGCGATGTGCCGACCATGCACTCGCGTCTAACGAGGAATGGCGGACTCAGCTCGGTGTAGCCATGCTCGCGTGTATGCAGATCGAGCATAAACTGGATGAGCGCGCGTTCCAATCGCGCGCCCGCGCCGGTGAAACAGATGAAGCCGCTGCCGCTGAGTTTGGCCGCGCGTTCCATGTCGAAGAGCTTGTGCTTCGTGCCGAGCGCGACGTGATCGAGCACATTGGCGAGTTGCGGCTTGCTGCCCCACGCGCGCACGGTTGGATTCGCGCTCGCATCGCGGCCAACAGGCGCGGCGGCGTGCGGCAAATTCGGAATCTGCAGAAGCAGATCGCGCTGCTGATGATCGGCCGCGCTCGTTTGCTCATTGAGCAGCGCGATGTCGTCGCCGATCTGGCGCACGCGGTTTTCCAATTCAGTCGAATCTTCGCCTCGGCTGCGCTTTGTACCGATGTCTTTACTCAATTTTTTGCGCTCGGCGTTAAGGGCCTGCAGCGCCGTCTCGGCCTTGCGCCGCTGCGCATCGATGCGGAGCAACTCATCCACGCGTGCTTCATCGCCGCCGCCGCGCGTGGCGAGGCGTTCACGCACAAAGTCTGGCTTCTCGCGAATGAGACGAATATCGAGCACGGCGCGAAGTGTAGGGTGCGCTGTCGCAAGCAGCAACCGTCATCCCGAGCGAAGCCGAGGGATCCCGCGGCACCACTTTAAGGTACGCCACGGGGTTCTTCGACTCCGCTTCGCTTCGCTCAGAATGACGGCCTGGTGGGCGCTCGACTTCGCTCGGAATGACGCGATTATTCTACCATGGAGCGCCTGCATCTCCTCAGCGCCGCGCTCGGGCTGGCCGCGCTCGCGGGCCTCAATCTTTACCTCACCGTTTTCGCCACCGGGCTCGCCATTCATTACCACTGGATCACGCTCGGCCCGCAGTATCAGTCACTCGCGGTTCTGGGTGATCCGATTGTGCTGACAATTTCCGGCGTTCTGTTCGCGCTGGAATTCTTCGCCGACAAAATTCCATTCGTCGACTCAGTCTGGGACGCGATTCACACGGTGATTCGTCCGATCGGCGCAGTGCTGCTCGCAATCCAGGTGCTGGGCCATCCCAGCCCCGCCTTCACCGTCGTCATCGCGCTGCTCGCCGGCACCACCGCGTTGGCGGCGCACACAGCTAAAGCGACCACGCGCCTGGCCGCGAACATTTCGCCTGAACCATTCTCGAATCTTGGGCTGAGCCTCGGACAGGATGCGGCCATCATCGGCGGTCTCGCCTTGATCTTTCATCACCCCATCGCCGCGTTCGTGATCATCGTCATTACATTGCTCGTGGTCTTTTACGTCGCTTTGCGAATCCTGCGCGCCGCCAAAGCAAAACTGAGCCAGATCTGGAAAAGACCGAGCCAGCCCGCCGGCGTCGGGTCGGCATGACAAATCGATATGCGCAGATGCGCGCGCGCTCGCGTGTGGGCGAGCGCCCGCTCATCGCGCTGCCGAGAGTGCCGAGTGAGCTCGAGCTGCAGGCGCGATGGTTCGCGGGCGATTTCGGCCGCACGTTTATCAGCACATCCGGTGAACCGGTCGAGATTGTGCAGTTCGGCTTTTGGAATCGCGAAGCCGGCCCTGATTTTCACGATGCCGCTGTGCGCATCGGCGCTGGCGAAGTAAATCGCGGCGCGATCGAGATCGATCTGCTCGATCGCAACTGGGAGCTGCATGGTCACGCCACCAACGCCGCATTTGACGACACCGTTCTGCACGTATTCGTGAAACGGAGCGGCGCCGAATTTTTCACTGGCACCAGCGCGCATCGTTGCGTGCCGCAGATGCAGCTTGATTTGAGCATGCTCGATGAATCCAATGGTGAAGTGCCGCTGGCACACGCCGGTCGCTGCGTTGCGCCGCTGCGCGATCTCGAAGCGGAGCGCGTGTGCGGCGTGCTCGAGGCAGCGGCGCAGTTCCGTTTGCAGCGCAAAGGTGAGCGGCTGCGTCAGCGCATGCAAACGCACGGGCGCGATGAAGCGCTCTATCAGGCGATGGCGGAGGCGCTCGGTTACAAACAAAACCGATTGCCATTCACCCTGCTGGCGCAGCGTTTACCGCTGGCGCTGCTCCGCAAACAGAGTGATGACGCCGAGGCGCTGCTCTTCGGCGTGGCCGGCTTTCTCGACGCGCCGCATCTAGCTGAGCTGCGCAAATCGACGCGCACGTACCTGCGTTCGCTCTGGGACAAATGGTGGAAGTATCGCGATCAGTTCGCGCGTCTTGTTCTTCCACCGAAACTCTGGAAGATGAGCGGCGCGCGCCCGCTCAATCATCCGCATCGGCGGCTGGGCGCACTGGCAACGCTGGTGGCGCACTGGAGGAAATTTGCGTCCGTGGCAAACCGCGCTGCCGCAGCGGACGCGGCGCAATTTCTAACGAGCCTGCGCCACGATTTCTGGAGCACGCACTACACTCTCGCCGCGGAAGGCGCGGCCGCTCCGCTGGCGCTCATCGGCGACTCACGCGTCGCGGAAATTCTGGCGAACGTCATTTACCCGCTGGCCGTGGCGGACGAGCGCGATGTCTGGAGCGATTATCGGAAATTGCGCGCGCAGCTTTCCAATCAATCAGTGCGCCTCGCTGCGGCGCGGCTCTTCGCCGAGGACCCGCGCCAGCGCGAATTCCTTCGCCCGCTCGCGGGTCAGCAGGGGTTGCTGCAAATCTATGAAGATTTCTGCCTGCGCGATGCGTCCGATTGCGCGCAATGTCCGTTTCCCGAGCAGGTGCGCCGATGGTGAGGCTGTGAAGGGTAGCGCGTGCTTTCGCAAAATATTCTATGGAAGTTGGCAGCCGCTACAGCCGCGGTCGTCCAGGCGAAATGACTTTTCCGCGCACGATGGCAGTTTGCCTGGCGATGTTCGTCGACCGGATCAGGATTTTCGCGCAGGCCGGAAAGGGCGGGCGCGGTTGCGTCAGTTTCCGGCGGGAGAAGTTTGTGCCGAAAGGCGGACCGGATGGCGGTGATGGCGGTCGCGGCGGCGACGTGGTTTTGCGTGCCGATCAGCACACGGATCAGCTCTCGAGTTTGTTTTACGAGCCGATCGTCCGGGCGAAGAACGGCGAGCATGGGCAGGGAAAGAAAATGCATGGCAAAGCGGCGCCGAATAAAGTGGTGACCGTGCCGGTGGGAACGATGGTGTGGAAGGATGAAGGCGGAAGGATGAAGGATGAAGAGGAGAATTCCGCCGTCCACTCTCCGCATTCTGCCTGCTTCGTCGCTGATCTCACCCGGGATGGCGAAGAATTCCTCCTCTGCAAAGGCGGCACCGGCGGCAAAGGCAACGTCCATTTCAAGAGCTCACGTAACCGTGCGCCGCGCCAGTACACCGAAGGCGGCGAAGGCGAAAGCGGCTACTTTTTCCTCGAGCTGCGCACGATCGCTGATGCCGCGCTCGTCGGTTACCCGAACGCCGGCAAATCCACTTTGCTGCGGCAGCTCTCAGCCGCGCAACCAAAGGTGGCATCGTATCCATTCACCACTTTGCATCCCGTCATCGGTGTTGTTGATCTGCAAAATTATCGCCGCGCGACCGTGGCCGATATTCCCGGTTTAATCGAAGGTGCGCACCGCAATCTCGGGCTCGGCCATGATTTTTTGCGCCATATCACTCGTTGTGCCGTATTCCTTTTCGTGCTCGATATGGCTGGCAGCGAAGGCCGCAGTCCCATCGCCGACCTGGAGACGTTGCGACGCGAGGTCGATCTTTACGATGCCCGTCTCTCGGAGCGGCCATGGTTTGTGGTGGCGAACAAAATGGATTTGCCGGAGGCGAACGAGAATCTCCGCGCATTTCGGGCGCGCTTTCCGCAGCTCACGGTCGCGCCGGTTTCGGGAAAGGACGGGCGCGGCGTGGGCGAGCTCAAGGAGTTGCTCGAGCAGTGGATAGTAAAAGCCGCGCCGGGAGAGGCGGCAATTGCGCAGCGGGAAGCGATTAATAAATAGACAAGATGCGCGCCCTGAAACAAAGTCAGCGTTTTTGCGCATGGGAAAACTGATCGTTGCCAGCTATTGCAGCACGTTTCTGAAGCCGGAGATGATGCATCTCTACCGGCAGGTGACGTCGCTGCGGCGCACTCAGACCTTTATCATGACGAAGAAGGTCGAGCACACGCGACGCTTCCCATTTCACGACATCGAGCGCATCCCGCGTCCGCGCACGAATCTGGTGCGGCATGGCTGGATGAAATTTGTCCAGCGCGAACCGGCGCTGGTTTACCGGGGCGAATACAAGATGCTCGTCTCCATTCTGGCCCGCCGCGGCGCCGATATGATGCATATTTACTTCGGACACGCCGGTGTGCATCTGCTGCCGTTCATTCGTGCGTGGGACAAACCTTGCCTCGTCTCCTTTCACGGGATGGACGTGGCGCGCAACCCGCAGGTGGCGAACTACGCCGGTAAATTGCGGCAGCTTTTCGAGGAAGTGCCGGTCGTGCTCGCGCGGTCGCAATCGCTTGCTCAACGCCTGATCAACTTCGGGTGTCCGCCGGAGAAAATTCGTCTTAATCGCACTGGCATTCCGCTGGCTGATTTCACCTATAAAGGGCGGACCTTTCCCATCGACGGAAACTGGCGGGTTCTGCAAGCCTGCCGGTTGATCGACAAGAAAGGAGTGGCCTCGGCCATCAGCGCGTTCGCCATTTTCGCCAAGAAATTTCCCAGTGCCGAATTCTTCATTGCCGGCAAAGGCCCGCTGCAGGAGGAGCTCGAAACACTGGCGCAACAGCTCGGCGTCGCGGGAAAGGTGCACTTCGTCGGTTTTCTCGGTCAGCGCGCGCTGCGGGATTTCTATGCGCGCGGCCACATGTTCATTCACCCCAGCGAAACGCCGCCGGATGAAAATCAGGAGGGCGTGCCCAACTCCATCCTGGAAGCGATGGCGACAGGCTTGCCGGTGATCGCGACGCGGCATGGCGGAATACCCGAAGCGGTCACCGACGAGGTGAACGGATTTCTCAGCGAAGAGCGCGACGCGGAGAGTCTTGCCCGCTCCATGATTGCGCTGGCAAGTTCGCCTGATGCCTATGCGCGGATGAGCGCGGCCGCGCACGAGGCGGTGGCGCAGCATTATGATCAGGAAGTGACCGTGCGCGCCTTGGAAGACGTTTACGAAGAAGTGTGCGCGCGACCGGTCGCGCAGGAACGGCAGAAACGGGTGAGCGTTTTGCCCGCGGCAGTAGCGGAGAGCGCGTAATTTTTTCCAGCTTGTCATTCGCGCAAAAGCGGCTTTGGTAAGCGCCGCAAACGTGCAAGGGCCGAGGGGCTGTGACGGCTGTCCGCCCTCGTGAGGAAAATCGGGTTTTCGTTTGCGCAAAAGGTCTCATGTTCCGGCATCGCTATTTTTTGAAATCAGGCGCCCTCTTTCTGTTTTGCGGCGTGTTTCTGCCCGCGCTGGCGCGCGCAGCTGAGACAGCGAGGGAACAAGGTGTTCCAATCACTGCCGAACCACCGATTTCCACGTTGCCTTACCTCACCAACTCCATCCTGGTAGCTGGACTTTGCACCTTGCTTCTGCTGATCCTGGCCAGGAACGCGACGCGTAAAATGGAGCTAGTGCCGCGGAGGACGCAGAACGTATTTGAGGCCCTGGTCGAAGGTCTCTATGAAACGCTCGAAGGAATTGTCGGCAGGCACATGATCGCGCGCACCTTTTCCTTACTCGCTACAATCTTTATTTTCATTCTGACAGCTAATTGGTTTGGTCTCCTGCCCGGAGTGGGCACGATTGGTTTCGGGGAACGGATCGGGCCATTCCTCTCGGCGCACGTTACCCATCCCTTACTGCGGCCAGCGAGTGCTGATCTGAACATGACGCTCTCGATCGCGGCTCTCTTCATGTTGCTATGGCTGTACTGGACCTTTACTGAAACGGGACCAATCCAGTTTCTGAAACATACCTTCGGTCCAAAGGGAGAGCTCACCGGCATTCTCAAGATACTGCTCATCCCCATCTTCATCTTTGTTGGCTTGATCGAGGTCATCTCCATTGCCTTCCGTCTGGTTTCTCTTTCGATGCGATTGTACGGAAACATCTTTGCCGGCGAAAATCTTCTGCACGCCATGGGTAGTTTGGGCGACAAACTTCCGGGCCTTCTTGCTTATCTCTCAAGTATCCTGTTGCCGCTCCCTTTCTATTTCTTGGAGTTACTAGTCGGACTAATTCAAGCCTTCGTATTCATGCTGCTTTGTGCCGTATATGTTCAGCTCTCCACAACCCATGAAGAGGAAGGAGCTGGAGAGGAGCACTAATTTTCCGGTGAGACCATGCAGTTGCGTGGGCGCCGGCAAACAAAAAGAAAGGAAGAAATAATAATGCTACTAGCAATGTTACCACTGTTGGCTCAGGCGACGACGTCGCTTGGCGGCAGCGTCACCTTAGGCGGAGCGGGTCTCGGCGCCGGGATCGGTGTCGGACTGGTCGGAGCAAAAGCAGCTGAGGCTGTGGGACGAAATCCCGGAGCGTTTGGCCGCGTCTTAACTATTGCGATCCTAGGAATGGCACTGGCGGAAGCTATTGCCATTTACGCGTTGGTCGTGATCTTCGTTAAGAATTACTAATGTCGAAAGCTGCGCAGCTATGACGCTGCGCAGCTTTCCTTCCTTATGAACGAACTCCTCAACACTTTTGGAATTGAGTGGCCGAAATTTCTGGCCCAGCTAATTCTTTTTATTGTCGTCTATTTCGTGCTGAAGAAATTCGCTTTCGGTCCGATCATCGCCATGCTTGAAGAACGGCGCCGGCGAATCGAAGAAGGGCAGCTGAACGCAGAGAAGATCAAGCAACAGCTGGCCGAGGCAGAACAACGCCACGCGGAGATTCTTGCCAGGGCTAATGCCGAGGCGCAGAAGATGATCGATGAAGCGCGGGCTGGTGCGTCGGTAGTGGCCGAGCGCAAGCAGCAGGAAGCTATTGTCGCGGCCGAACAGATCCTGGCCAAGGCGCGCGAGGCCAGCGGCATCGAACACGAAAAAACCATGGCGCAGCTCAAGCGTGAGCTGGGCCGGCTGGTGGTGGACACAACGGCGAAGGTGACCGGCAAGGTTCTCACCTCGGATGATCAACGCCGGTTGCAGGAAGAAGCTTCGCGGCAGCTGGCCTGAGAACGAGCGATGCAGGTAAAGAAGGAAGTGCGGCGAACGGCGCGCGAGCTATTGCATGCCAGCTTTACCGATGGGCAGCTCGATCAGGGGCGAGTAAGTTCGCTAGTTAACTCATTGCTCGATAAGAAGCCGCGTAGCTACATCAAAGTTCTCGACTACTACAAACGCCTGCTTCGACTCGAGCTGGAGAAGCGGCAGGCGCGCATTGAAACGGCAGCGCCACTCGAGCCGGAGGCGTCGTCGCAAATAGCGCAGAATCTCTCCCGGCGCTACGGGAGCGATCTCACTACTGAGTTTGTGGTCAATCCAGAGCTGCTCGGCGGAATGCGGGTGCGGGTGGGCAGCGACGTGTGGGATAGCAGTGTGCGCGATCGACTCCAACGCCTCGAGCAACAACTTTACTAACAAGAACTATGAGCAGCATACTTGAAGAAATCGAAACGAAGATCGGGGGACTTAAGACTTCCACGACCAAGAGCAATGTCGGCGTTGTGCGCGAGACCGGCGATGGCGTGGCGCGCATCGAGGGTCTGAGCGACGTGATGTTGAATGAGATGATCGAGTTTTCCGGAGGCGTGACGGGCCTTGCGCTCAACCTTGAAGAGACGGAAGTGGGCGCGATCATTTTGGGCGATGCCACCAAGATTGCGGAAGGTGACGAAGCCCGCACCACCGGGCGATTGCTCTCCGTGCCGGTGGGCAAGGGGTTGCTCGGGCGGGTGGTGAATACGCTGGGCGAACCACTCGATGGCAAAGGCGCGGTGAAGTCCGACACTTACTATCCGGTGGAAAAAATCGCGCCGGGTATCATCAAACGGCGCGGCGTCAATCAGCCGGTGCAGACCGGCATCATGGCCATCGATGCGATGATTCCGATTGGCCGCGGACAGCGCGAGCTGATCATCGGTGATCGCGCCACGGGTAAGACGACGATCTGCATCGACACCATCATCAGCCAGGCGCGTCTGAACAAGGCCGCGGAAGAACGAGGGCTGAAGGATTACCGACCCCTGTATTGTATCTATGTCGCGATTGCTCAGAAGAACTCGAATGTGGCACGCGCGCTCGCCGTGCTGGAACGCGAAGGGGCGATGCAATACACGACGATTATCTCGGCGCCGGCTTCGGATACGGCAACGAACCAATACCTTGCGCCGTTTGTCGGCGCGGCCATGGGCGAATGGTTCATGGACAATGGAATGGATGCGCTCATTATCTATGATGACTTATCGAAGCATGCGGTGGCCTATCGCCAGGTCTCGTTAGTTCTGAAGCGCCCATCGGGCCGCGAGGCGTATCCCGGCGATGTCTTCTATTTGCATTCGCGCTTACTCGAACGCAGCGCGCGCGTGAGCGATGAATACGGCGGCGGGTCTCTGACCGCGTTGCCGATTATCGAAACGCAAGCGGGCGACGTCTCGGCTTATATTCCGACAAACGTCATCTCGATTACCGATGGGCAGATTTATCTAGAGACAGACTTGTTCTATCAAGGTGTACGGCCGGCCATCTCGGTGGGATTGTCGGTGAGTCGCGTCGGATCGGCGGCGCAGATCAAAGCGATCAAGCAAGTCGCGGGCAAGGTGAAGCTCGACCTGGCGCAGTTCCGCGAGCTGGCCGCGTTCGCGCAGTTCGGATCGGATCTGGATGCGGCGACGAAAGCGCGGCTCGACCGCGGCCAGCGCATCGTCGAGCTATTCAAACAGAAGCAATATCATCCGCTCGCAGTGGAGATGCAGGTCGCAATCATGTGGGCGATGCAGAATGGCTACATCGATCCGGTGCCGGTGGAACGAGTGAAGGAGTTCCAGGAAAAGCTGCAGGAGTATCTCGACACGCGGAAAAGCGCGGTGCTCGGGGCGATTCGCGATAAGAAGCAGATCGATGGGGAAGTCGAAGGCCAGTTAAAAGCGGCGCTGGATGAGTTTGTGGCGACGCGGCCGGTGGGCTAACGAGAATGGCTAAAAGGATGGCATCGGCGCGACGCATCGAGATGACCGATTTCCCGATCTTGGTCGTTCGAGGTCAGCGTGTCATGCTCGACTCAGATCTGGCCCGGGTCTACCGGGTGCCGACGAAGCGGCTGAACGAACAGCTGCGCAGAAACAGGCGGCGATTCCCGAGCGACTTCGCGTTCCAGCTTGGACGCGAGGAGTTTACAAGCTTGAAGTCGCAATTTGCGACTTCAAGTTTGCATGGCGGTAAACGCAAATTGCCATGGGTTTTCACTGAGCACGGCGCGATCATGCGTCGGTGTTGCACAGCGACATTGCCATTGAGGCGAGCGTGCGAGTGGTGCGCGCGTTTGTGAAGTTACGGGAAATGGTTTCAGGCAATGTGCAACTGGCGACCAAACTGGCCGAGCTGGAGCGACGGCTGGATTCCCATGACGAGGCGATCGCGCATTTGTTCGCGGCCATTCGCGAGTTGCTCGAGCCGCCTGAGCCGGAAAAGAAGCGCGAAATTGGTTTTCACGGGCGTGAAGCAGAGGCGCACTACCGCGCTCGCCGCAAGCGAGCAGCTTAACCATGGCTAACACCAAAGACATCCGGCGTCGGATTAAGTCGATCCGCAATATCGGCCAGATGACCAAGGCCATGCAGATGGTCGCGGCGTCGAAGATGCGCAAGGCGCAGGCGCTCGCTTTGGCAGGCCGGCCTTACGCCACATTGATGAACAAAGTGCTGGTCTCGCTGCAACAGCGCACCGATCCGAAGCTGCACCCTCTGCTTCAGGTGCGCGAGGTGAAGAAGGAGCTGGTGGTGGTCATCAGTACGGACAAGGGACTGGCCGGCGCGCTCAATACCAATCTCCTGCGGGAAGCAGCCCGCTTCGATTCGGCCACTACTGGCTACGTTGTCGCCGGGCGCAAGGCGCGGCACTTTCTCGCGCGGACCAAACGCGAGCTGCTGGCCGACTTCGAGCTAAAGGATGCCCCGGCGTTTCTAGAGACAAAACCGATCGCGAATTTTGTCATCGAAAAATTTCTCGCGGGCGATGTCGACAAAGTCTCTGTCCTGTTCACGCATTTCATCAACACGATCAATCAGCGGCCGACGCTGCGAACGCTGCTGCCCATCAGCCCGTTCGATCTGCCACAAGGCGGCGAGGGAACTCCCTCCGACCCGATGCTCGGCTACATTTTCGAACCAACGGCGGAAGCTGTGCTCGAAGCGATGTTGCCCTACTATTTGCAATATCAGATTTTCCAGATGGTGCTCGACGCGCGCGCTTCGGAGCACAGCGCCCGGATGGTGGCAATGAAGAACGCGACCGATAACGCGCAGCAGTTCATCAAAGATCTCACGCTCGAATACAACAAGATGCGCCAGGCCAGCATTACCACCGAGCTGCTGGAGATCGCCACGGCGCAGATGGCGCTCGGCCGATAGTTCTCGTTGATCTCGCTGGTCGCGATTCCTTAGCAAAAGCAAAACGGCCGCCTCATCCGAGACGGCCGTCTGCCAGCAGTGTTGACTAGATTACTTGATGGCGACGACTGCGGCGACGCGGCGGCGACGGCGAAGCTCGACCATTCCGGCGGCTGCGAGCAGCGCGATGATGGGCAAGCTCGCGCTCATCTCCGGCACTGGAGTGCTTTGGATCGCGAAGGTGATGCCATTGTTGTAGAAGTGGCAATCGGGATCAAACCCGATGGCGACGTCATGGCCGCTGGCGATGTAAGCCTTGAGGGCACTGAGTTCACTGGAGGTGAAGTTAATGGTGTAGTTCGTGCCAGTGGTGCCGAAGGAAGGATTACCGAGGAGGGTGTCAGCCGTGCCATTGGCAACGAGCCAGCCGGGGCTGTTGTGGTAGCGCGCATTGGCGAAGTCGTCGGTCATGTCAACCACCGGGACCTGCGTCTGGTCGACATCTTCGAAGGAAGCGACACCGGCATTGATGGCCGTATCGAGCAAATGAAGATGGAGAACGTTATCGTTCGAATCCCAGTTGCGGATGCTGTTGAAGGATAGCGAAGCGCCAGTAATGGTGGCGGTATCGACGGTGAGGTTATCCAGGCGCCAGGTGTAGACCATGTGATGGTCGAGATCGTAAAGATCGACCGGGCTGGGCTGGTAGGTCAGGGTGGTGACTGCGGCACGGGCGGAGCCGGCTGCGAGAGCGGCGACGGCGAGGGCGAGGATGAAGAGGGAGCGAGTAGGTTTCATGTATGATTGAAGCGGCTTTCTGCTATAATTTTCATATTACCCACAATCGCATGAAATCGTCAACGATTGTTTTTCTTTTACTCGAAAAATCATTCGGCGACGGAGCTAAAAAATCGCCCCGGACGCTGGTCTCGAGTTGATCTTGCCCGGTTACGATCAGCTCCTTATTCTCACCGGTCTTGAAGGAGCCGTTCGTGAAATCCAGAATTGATTCGTCGCGAGCCGCGACCAGCAGAATTCGCCGCAGCAAGAACGCCGCAGATGCCGTCGGAATGAGCCGGCCTGGCAGGCCAGTCAATTTAAGCAAACTCGATCCGGGCGATAAGCCGGGGCTGACGAAAGCCGAGGCCGAGCAGCGGACAGAGAAGTTACGGGAGCGCTTGCTGGAATTACAAACGGTGCTTTACGCGGAGCACCAGCGGAGCCTCTTGATTGTCATCCAGGCGATGGATACCGGAGGCAAGGACGGCGCGATCAAGAAGATTTGCAGCGGGCTCGACCCCAACGGAGTCCGCCTGACGAACTTCAAATATCCGTCCGCGGAAGAATGGGACCACGATTTTCTCTGGCGCGTCCATCACGCCGCGCCGGGCAAGGGCGTGATCGGTATCTGGAATCGCTCGCATTATGAAGATGTGCTCGTGCCGCGTGTGCACCAGCTCATTCCGGAAAAGGTTTGGCGGGAGCGTTGCGAAGAAATCAACGCCTTCGAGCGACTCCTTCATCGCAACGGCGTGACGCTGCTCAAGTTTTTCCTCCACATTTCAAAGGAGGAACAAAAGGAGCGGCTGGAGGCGCGGCTGCAAGACCCGACAAAGCTATGGAAATTCAATCCTGCCGACCTCAAGGAGCGCGCGCTCTGGGATGATTATCAGCAGGCGTATGAGGCGGTGATCAATGCCTGCACAGCTGAGTACGCACCCTGGCACATTGTGCCGGCAAATCGCAAGTGGGTGCGGAATGTCATGATGCTGGAAGTAATTGTGCGGGCACTGGAGCAGATGAATCCCCGATTGCCCAAGCCATCGTTTGATCCGGCGGCAATTGTGATCGAATGAACGAGTGTCTGCATTTGACCTGAACGGACGGCGACGCGCTCCATATAATGTCACCGGCGATGGCGCAGCCGATGAAGAAGGGGCGCACCCAGCTGTGAGCTCGCGCTGATATTTCCCTTGTTCCTCTGCCGCTCGTCGCTATTTTACCGCTTCGGTTTCGGAGCGGCAGCGCCGCCCGCGCGTTTTCTCGTTATGAACACAGGTAATATCGTGCAGGTAATCGGTCCGGTTGTGGACGTGGAGTTCGCTCAGGGCTCCAAGCTGCCGCGCATCTATAACGCGCTGGAGATCGAGTATGAAGTCAACGGCAATCCGACGAAACTCACGCTCGAAGTTCAGCAGCACCTCGGCGAAAACTGGGTTCGCTCCATCGCCATGTCATCGACCGAAGGACTCAAGCGCGGAATGAAAGTGAGCGACACCGGCGGTCCCATCACCGTGCCGGTAGGCGAGGGGACGCTGGGCCGCGTTTTTAACGTCACGGGCGAGCCGGTCGATAACCGCGGCCCGGTGCAATTCACCAAGCGCTATCCGATTCACCGGCCCGCGCCATCACTCACCGACCAGGATGTAACGGCGACAGTGCTCGAAACCGGCATCAAGGTCATCGATCTGATTTGCCCATTCACGAAAGGCGGCAAGGTGGGCGCGTTCGGCGGGGCCGGAGTAGGTAAGACGGTCGTCATTCTCGAGCTCATCAATAACATCGCCAAAGGCCATGGCGGATTCTCTGTCTTCGGCGGCGTGGGCGAACGCACGCGCGAAGGCAACGATCTCTACGTCGAGATGAGCGAGGCCGGAGTCATTGATCAGAAGGACCTGAGTAAATCTAAAGTCGCGCTCGTCTACGGCCAGATGAATGAGCCGCCCGGCGCGCGTTTGCGCGTCGCCCTCTCCGCGCTGGCCATGACGGAATATTTTCGCGACGAGAAGAAGCAGGATGTCCTGCTCTTCATCGATAATATTTTCCGCTTCTCACAAGCCGGCTCGGAAGTGTCGGCTTTGCTTGGCCGCACGCCGAGCGCGGTGGGCTACCAGCCGACGCTTGCGGCGGAGATGGGCGATTTGCAGGAACGCATCACTTCAACCAAGAACGGCTCGATCACTTCGGTGCAGGCGGTTTACGTCCCGGCGGACGATCTGACTGATCCGGCTCCGGCAAACACGTTCGCGCATCTCGATTCCACTATTGTGCTCGAGCGATCCATCGCGGAGCTTGGCATTTACCCGGCGGTCGATCCGCTTGCCTCCACCTCGAAGGCGCTGGCACCGGAAGTGGTGGGCGACGAACATTATAACGTCGCGCGCGGCGTGCAGCGCGTGCTGCAACGCTACAAAGATTTGCAGGACATCATCGCCATCCTCGGCATGGACGAGCTTTCACCCGAGGACAAGCTGACCGTTTATCGTGCGCGTAAAATCCAGCGTTTTCTCTCGCAGCCATTTCACGTGGCCGAAGTCTTCACCGGCCATAAGGGCCAATACGTGCCGATCGCGGAAACGGTGCGTGGATTTAAAGAAATCCTCGATGGCAAACACGACGAAGTGCCGGAGACGAACTTCTACATGAAAGGCGCGATCGATCAGATCAGCGAAGGCTGATGGCGACGCTGCGGCTGGAAATTGTCACGCCGGAGACGACCGCGTACTCGCAGGACGTGGATATGGTCACGCTGCCGGGTTCGGAAGGCGAACTCGGTGTTTATCCTAATCACGTGCCGTTGCTGACAGTGCTGAAGCCGGGTGAGCTGCGAGTCGTTAAGGATGGTCGCGCCAGCTCGCTGGCGGTGGGCGAAGGTTTTATCGAGATAACGGCGGAGCGCGTTTCAGTTCTGACCGATGTGGCGCTGGAGGCGGAGCGAATCGATGAGTCGGCGGCGGAGCAGGCGGTGGCGCGGGCGCAGGCAGCCATGAAAGAAGATCACACGGCGGAAGAGGTCGCGGCCATTCAGGCGTCGCTGCAGAAGGCGCTGGCGCAATTGCACGTCAAACGGCGACGGCAGCAGTGATGGTGTAGAGGCGTTTGTGGCAAACGCCGGTGTCGCGAAGCAGCATCTCGGGCGGCGCTTGGCACAAGCGCCGCCACAACGTTAAGTGGCGCTGTGCCAGCGCTCGACCAGCTTGCCATCATTGCCGGCAACGGTGTTTACCCGCAGCTGCTGGCTCAGGGCGCGCGTGCTGCTGGAGTGCAGAAGATCAGTGCGATCGCGTTCACCGGTGAGACAGACCCGAAGCTTAGTTCGCTGGTGGATGAGATCTGCTGGCTCCGGGTCGGTCAACTCAGCCGGATGCTCTCGGCCTTGGAGGGCTGGAAGATCGGAAGCGCAATCATGGCCGGGCAAATCGCCCCGCGCAATCTGTTCGATCTGCGCCCGGACTGGCGCGCCTTGCTCCTCCTGGCCAGGCTGAAGCGGCGCAACGCCGAATCCATCTTCAGCGCGATCGGGAGCGAGTTGGACAAGATTGGAATGACCTTATTACCCGCGACTACTTTCCTGGAGCATCTGCTCGCGCCGAGCGGGAGAATTGCCGGCCCCAAACTCTCCCGCCGTGAAGAAAACGATGTGGAGTTCGGCTGGGAAATCGCGCGGCAGATCGTCTCGCTGGACATTGGCCAGACCATTGTGGTGAAAAACGGAACAGTTCTGGCGGTGGAAGCTTTCGAAGGGACGAATGAAGCGATGCGACGAGGCGGAGCGCTGGGACGCGAAGGCGCCGTGGTCGTCAAACGCGCCAAGCCCGCTCAGGACATGCGCTTCGATGTGCCGGTGATCGGGGCGGAAACAATCGAGATCGCGGCAAAGACGAAGATTCGCGTAATCGCGGTAGAAGCAGGTCGCACGTTACTGCTCGAGAAGAAGACGATAGTTAACACCGCAGAGCAGGCGAAGCTTTCGATTATCGGCGTGGCGAAACAGCCAGCTAACGAGAACTAACTAACGATCCGCAGCAAGCTACTTCCCCGAGCTCTTCGGTTCGAGATCCTTCACGATCTTTTCGAACCTCGGATCGCCGCGTAAAGAGTCCCAGTTCGGATGCAGCTTCAAATTGCCGTAGCTGAGCGTGCTTGGGATGCGCAGTGTCGCGGCGATCTGCTGGAAGGCGAGGTCCTTTTCGCCGCACCAGGCGTAAATCACTCCGAGGTATTTCATCAGCTCCGCTCCATCAATCGCATCCTTGGTCGTCGGCAGCATCTCGACCGCGCGGCGGCCCTCGTGCATTGCATCTTCTTTACGGCCGAGTCCTGCGTCGATGAGCCCGAGGACGCAGAGAGCGGGAGCGTAATCGGGTTGTTCGGTCACGGTTTTCTCCGTCTCAGCGCGCGCTGCAAGGAATGCGCTGTGGACGGCGGATTCATCGCCTCGCAGGCGAGCGGCCAGCGCCTCGGACCAGGAGCGGGGAAAATTCAGGTCGGTCGCGGTGCCGGTCGCGGGGATGACGGCGAGAGCGTGCGCCGCGGCCTCGGGGTCACGTTCACAAAGAGCGACGTATAGCCATTGGTCTCCCAGATCTGACGCCCAGGCGGGATTCTCAGCGAGAAGATCGTGGACGGTCTGGTGCAGCGGGCGCGTGTCAGCCCGCCATTCCAAGTCAACCAAAGCTCGGGTAATGCGCGTGTCGAGATCGTGCGGAACGAGAGCCAGAGCGCGATCAAGCGCGGCCGCCATTGCCCCGAACTGCCGGAGCTCCTGATAACTGGAGGCGATCTGTTGCAGAAGAAAGAAATTGCGCGGATCGAGCTCAAAAGCTTTCTGCAAGCTGTGTGAGGATTCGTTCCAGAGGTTTTGCCTCCGGTCGATGTAGCCGGTGAGCTCGAAGATCTCCGAATTGTTCGGAAGAGCTCGTTGCGCAAGGGCGAGCTCGGCCCGGGCGCGATCGTAATTCAGGTAGCAGCGGTAGTAGAAGTTTGCCTTAGCCAGGTGCGTTTCACCAGCGTCAGGCCGCAGACGCTCGACGGTATTGAGGGCGGCCTGGGCCAGCGCCAGGCGCGCCGGAGTATGGTCAAAGCCGAAAAAGTAAAGGTAATTGAGAGCGCCGGCGAGCTGGCAGTATGCGAGGTAGAAATTCGGGTCGCGGGCGATGGCTTCGTTGAGCAGCTGCGTCGCCTGGAGGAGCTTCTCGTTGATCTGGGCGTTGAACGATACGCTGCCGATCAGAGTTTTGCCGCGAACATACGAGTCATAGGCAACGATGTCGTTGGTTGGCCGCTCCTCGATCGCCTCCTGCTCTTTGGCTGTGACTGTCGCTTGCATGGAGGAGGCGATGCGTTGCACCAGATCGCTTTGCACGCCGAAGACATCGCCCAGGTCGCGCTCGTAACTTTGAGTCCATAATTTCTCGTCTCGACGCGCGTCAGTGAGCTGAGCGGTAACGGAGACCTTGTCGCTATTGTGGCGAACGCTGCCTTCGAGAATGTAGGCGACGCCAAGACTTTGGGCAATGTCGCGAAAGCTGCGCGGCTTCCCTGCCCCATAGGTGCTGGCGGAAGTGCGGCTGATCACGCGCAAATCGGCCACTTTGGAAAGAGCGGTGAGAATATCGTCCTGCACGCCATCGGCCAGCGAGATTTGCTGTTTCGTTTCGCTCAAATCTTCAAAAGGAAGAACGGCGATACTCTTCTCTGGGAACGAGGCGACATAGGCCGACTCGGCCGAGGGCGGCGCAGTGAGTCCGGGAACGATGTATCGTGACAAAGCCCAAAAGCCGAAGCCGATGACCAACGCCAGGAGCGCGATGAGCGGAGCAGCCCACACGCGCTGGCTTTCTCGAGGTGAACCCTGCGGAACAGCAGCGGGAGAGCGTGGTGTTTTTGCGGCAATGGCGGGCGGCGTTTGCCGGGTCGCGATGTCTTCGGTGGAAGGATTCATGAAGTGCTGGTTGATGACCGCAGGCGCCCCCTAAGCGCACAGCGTCCGGATGAAAGGAGCATGAATGTTGCCGCCGCCGCGGAATTTTTTCCGCTCGGCTCAAAAGTAGCTGTAACTGACTTCCGCCACCGATGTTGAACCTGCGCGATCGTCCCATTCGGCAAAAGATCACGCTCGTGATCATGTTGATCTCGAGCGTGGTGTTGCTGCTCGCCTTTGCCGTGCTGTTCTGTTTCCAAGCCTATACCCTGCGGCAGCAATCGGCGCACGAGCTTGCGGTGGTGGGAGAAATGACGGCCCACAATTGCGCCACCACCGTCATGTTTAAAGATGAGGACGCCGCCGCGCAAATCCTCACCGGGCTCAAGACGATGCCGCAGATCGTGAGCGCGCGGCTGGAGCTGACCGGCGGGCAGCGGCTCGCGTTCTTCGGCGCTGCCAGCGACGAAGGCGAGATGAAGGCCGCGCAATTAAAGGCTGGCTTTAAGGCCGACGGCAATCGCATCCTGCTGGCGCAGCCCGTCCTGCTCAACGGCAAGCGCGAAGGCACGCTCTTTCTCCTGGCCGATCTCCATGCCATGACATCCCAGCTGCTCCGTCTTTACGGCGCCATCTTCGCCCTCGTTCTCGCCGCTTCGCTCCTCTTTGCCTTTGTGCTTTCCAGTCAATTCCAGCGCTTCATCACCAATCCCATCCTGCGTCTCACCGGCACCGCCCGCACCGTGGCCGATCACCACGATTATTCCGTCCGTGCGCCGAAGGTCTACGGCGATGAGGTGGGCGTGTTGACCGACGCGCTCAATCACATGCTCGACCAGATCGAGTCGCAGGATAGCGCCTTGCAAGGCGCGCAGGGCGCATTGCAACAGCAGGTCGATGCCTTGCAGCGCGAGATCACCGAGCGGCAGCAAGCGGAGGAAGCGCTGCGCATTTCACAACAAAAGCTGCTCGAGACTTCGCGTCTGGCCGGTATGGCCGAAGTCGCCACCGGCGTGCTGCACAACGTCGGCAATGTTCTCAACAGCGTGAATGTTTCGGCCAGTCTGGTAGTGGAGAAACTGCGCCGCTCCAAAGCGCCGAAGCTGGCCAAAGCCGCGGCTCTTCTCACTCAACATAATGGCAACGTCGGCGAATATCTCACCAACGATCCGAACGGTCAGAAATTGCCCGGCTACCTGGCCAAACTGGGCGACTTCTTCATCGCGGAAAATGCCGAGCTGCTCGAAGAAGTCGACCAGCTCGGGCGCAACATCGAGCACATCAAGGAAGTCGTGGCGATGCAGCAAAGCTACGCCAAGGTCAGCGGTGTTTTCGAAAGTCTGCCCGCGCATCGCCTGGTAGAAGACGCGATCGCCATGAACATCGGCGCCTTTGAGCGCCACGGCGTGAAGGTCGAGCAGCAATTCTCGCCCGTGCCGTTGGTGCGGGTGGACCGGCACAAGGTGCTCCAGATTCTTATCAACCTTCTCCGCAATGCCAAATATGCGCTCGATGAGGTGAAGCGCACCGATAAACGCATCACCATTTCCGTCTTCGCCGTGAACGAGCGCTTCGTGCACGTCGTTGTGGCCGATAACGGCATCGGCATTTCACCGGAAGATCTCACCCGCATCTTTGCCCATGGATTTACCACCAGGGAAGAAGGTCACGGCTTCGGGCTCCACAGCGGCGCACTCGCCGCTCGCGCCATGGGCGGGTCGCTCTCCGTCGCCAGCCCCGGCGCCGGTCAGGGCGCCAGTTTCACCCTCGAGCTTCCCATCGCATCCACCACCACGAACACATGAGCATCACACCCTTGCATCTTCAGCCGGAAAACCACCGCATTCTCATCATCGACGACAATCCGTCCATTCACGATGACTTCCGCAAGATTCTCGGCCCGGCCGATGCCACTCTGGCCAAGGAGCTCGATGTCGAAGAAGCCGCGCTCTTCGGAGACAAAGCCGATGCTTCGCGCCCGTGGAGCTTTCAGCTCGAGTCCGCATTCCAAGGCGAAGAAGGACTGGAAAAAGTGCGGGTGGCCTGTGCCAAAGGCGAGCCTTACGCTGTCGCCTTCGTCGATGTGCGCATGCCTCCGGGATGGGACGGCATCGAAACCGTCACCCGCATCTGGAAGGAGTTTCCAGATTTGCAGATCGTGATCTGCACCGCTTATTCGGATTATTCCTGGGACGAAATCGCCAAGTCGGTCGGGAGCACAGACCAGATGCTGGTGTTGAAGAAGCCCTTCGATAACGTCGAGGTGCTGCAAATGGCGCACGCGCTGACGAAAAAGTGGCAGCTCACGCAGATCGCGCGGCGGCAGATGGAGGAGCTCGATGCGTTGGTTAATCAGCGCACGGTGGAACTGCGCGCGGCCAACGCGCGGCTGACCGGCGAAGTGGCCGAGCGCACCGCGGCCGAAGCAGCGTTACGACGTTCCGAGGAGCGCTTCTCCAAGGCATTCCACAGCAGTCCCGTTCCCATGATCATTCAGCGGCCCGATGGCAAAGGCTGCCTCGACGCGAACATCAGCTTTCTTGAGTTGATCGACGCGGACCGTGACGCCGTGATCAACGGCGAAACGAGCTTGTGGGCGGATGATGCCACCGCCGATGCTCTGCGGGAAAAGCTCGCCGCGCGCAATGTCGTGCGCAATCTTGCCGTGAGCATCCGCACCGCCCGAGGCCAGACGCGCGAAGTTCTTATCGCCGCCGAAAATCTCGAACTCGGCAACGCGGCGTATCATCTTGTCATTTTGCAGGACATCACCGATCGGGTGCGGCTCGAAAATGAGTTGCGCCAGGCGCAGAAGATGGAAGCGGTCGGGAGGCTTGCCGCCGGCGTGGCTCACGATTTCAACAACATCCTCACGGTCATTTTGGGCAACACCGCGATGCAATTGCGCAATCCGCACCTCGACGAAAAGCTCAGCGCTTCGCTGCAACAGGTCGAGCGCGCGGCCGAACGCGCCACCGCCCTCACGCGGCAGTTGCTCGCCTACAGCCGCAAGCAGATCATCCAGCGCCGCGCGCTTCCCCTCAACGACATCGTCGAGCAGACCGTGGCGATGCTGCGCCGCATCATCGGCGAGCACATCGCGCTCGATATGCAGCTCGCGCCCGATCTGCCACCCATCTTCGCCGATCCAAGCAGTGTCGACCAGGTCATCATGAATCTGGCGTTGAACGCACGCGACGCCATGATCGATGGAGGCAAGCTCACCCTCGCTACCGTGCAGGTGGAAATCGACGAAACGGCACGCGCGCGCAATCCTGAGGCGCAACTTGGCCCGCACATCTGCCTCGCGGTCAAAGATACGGGCAATGGCATGGACTCCGCGACCATCGCGCGCATCTTCGAACCGTTCTTCACCACCAAAGGTCCCGGCAAAGGCACCGGCATGGGTCTCGCCACCGTCTATGGCGTCCTGAAACAACACGGCGGCTGGATCGAAGTGGAAAGCGCGCCCCGCCGCGGCACCACCGTGCGTGTGTTTTTCCCACTCAGCGCCGACGACATGACGGTGGAACCGAGCGCGCCGGAAGAGCCGCTGGCGGACAATATCCCGAGCAATGCCGTTACCATACTGGTGGTGGAAGACGAAGAAATGCTGCGCGAGTTTGTCAGCGATGCGCTGACCGCAGTGGGCTACCGGGTTCTCTCCGCTGCCAACGGTCGCGCCGCGCTCAAAATTTGGGAGGAACATCGCAATGAGATAGACCTTCTCCTCACCGACGTCGTTATGCCCGAGTCAATCTCGGGTCGCGAGCTCGCCCACACGCTCATCAACGACAAGCCCGATCTGAAGGTCATTTTCACCAGCGGCTACAGTGCGGAACTTATCGGCGCAGATTTCGAGCGCGAGAAACAACACGCATTTCTGGCGAAACCATATTTGCCCGATCGCCTCACTCAAGCCGTGGCGGCGCATCTGCAGGGCAGTCCGGGAATGCCATCGTGCAACCCGGCCGTTTCCGCGGTGCCGGTGTAAGCGCAACCTGAGGGCGTGCGCGCGTAGCCGCAGTCCACGCGCGGCCGTGCGGCAATTTGCAATCGCCGATCTGAAATCTACAATCTGAGGTTCCGGGGTCTTAGCTCAGTTGGTAGAGCGCCTCAATGGCATTGAGGAGGTCAGGGGTTCGAATCCCCTAGGCTCCAGTCTCGAAGCCTTTTCGGGACTGTCACGTCGTAGGCTTGGACTTACTTCGTCGGGCGCCAAATCATCGCCGGCCAGTTCCTTTCCCCCGGTTACAACGAAGTCATCGTCAACGTCACCGGCACGACCGGCAAAGATCAGCAGGGCACGATGGCGCATGTGTACTACTGCGACTTCGGTCTGGTCATGTGCATGGGCGGCCGTCGCCCGGTCGACGGCATCTACAAGATCATCGTCGACTCCGAGATCGTGTGGAAGAACGATGCCGGCGTGCTCCGTGGCAGCGCTGAGTTCGAAGACATCACGGTCGATAAACATGGCCAGGCCCGCATCTACTGGGGGAGCGAAACGCAGCCGATCGATCCGCTCGTCTTCACCATCCGCGGCGTCATTCCGGTCGATCCTTCTTTCGATGCGCGCGATAAATCCACCTGGACGCGTGACGATTCGCCCGGTGTCAGCGATCCGCTCTACGGCCATTATGACCTGCACTCTGCCTATCGCGGCCAATGCTACGTCGTCTTCAAAAAATGGAAGCTCGGGCGCGAGCGCGGCAACATCCCGAACATCCAGGTGGAGCTCATGCGCGGCGTGCCCTGGTTCGCCGCCTCTGCCCAGAATCGCGACTCTCTCGGCTTCAACTCCGACGCGCGCGGGGTGAATCCAGCCGGCGTTCTTTTCGACTGGTTCACGGACGCGCGTTTCGGTCGCGCATTTCCGGAGGCCGGGCTGGTGCGGGCGAAGTGGGAGGCCACCGCGCAAGCGATCTCTGGTCTGCGCATCTCGCCGCTCATTACGTCGCAGGAAGAGTTCCGCACCAGCGTAGCCAAGGTGCTCGAGTATTTCGATGGCTACCTGCGCAACAACGGCGGCTTGCTCGAGCTCGGCTATTTCTCCCATGGCGCCATCAACCTCGGCGCGCTCCCGCAAATGACGGACGACGATCTCGTCGGTGATCCCGACATTAAGCCGAGCACTTACTCGGATGCGTTCACCCGGCTCACCCTCAGCATTTTAGATCGCAATCATTACTACCAGCAGCGGCCGGGCGGGATTTACAACAACCCGGCCATGCGCCGCACCATCGGCCAGCCCATGCCGGCCTGGCTCGATCGCACATGGATCACTGACCCGGACATCGGCAAGCTTGTCGCGATCGAGGACGGTCATATGCGCTCGCTGCCGTCGCAGAAAGGCACGCTCCCGGTCAAACGCGAGTGGCTCGATAACGCCAAAAACGTCTCCGGTGCGGTCCTGGGCGCCCTTCCCGGCGATCGGTTCATGTGGAACTCAGCCTCGAAAGGGTTCTCATTTTGTCTCCGGCTCAACAAACTCAAGCGCCTCAAGGACAGCTCAGGCGAGGCCGAGCTCACGGTCGAGAACGAGCGTTCGGTATGGCCCACGCGCTACATCCCGCCCTCGCAAGCCGATGGGGGCGATTTCCACGTCTCGGCTGAGCCGATTACCAATGCAATCATCGTCTCTCTGCCGTACGGACTTCGCGACGATACAGCAAAGATCGAGTTGGCCGTGCTCGCCCAGCGTCCGCGTGTCGAGATGCAGCGTTTTAACGTCTGGTTTTCGCCCGATGGCGTCACCTATAACCTCATCTCCGGTCACAACCAGTTCGGAGTTTACGGCACGTTAGCCTACGATTACCCGGTCACTTCTGGAATCTACGACACTACGGGTGGCGGGATGCAGGCTTATCTCTATGGGCCCGGCCTCGAGGAGATCGTCAGCCAAACTCCTGCCCAGCGTGAAAACAACAATTTGCTCGCGTTTGTCGGCTATCAATTTGGTCCATTTATTCTCTACCAGCCAGAGATCATGGCGATCGGAGGAATCAGCGTTTTTGGCGGTGGTTTGTTCCGGTTCACATTTCATAAACGCGGGCGCTACGGCACGCCTATCACGTTCCACCCTGGCCCGACCTCGACCGGAGGCCCGGCAAGTGTCTGGCTCGTGTTCCGCAGTCGACTCACTACGCTGTGGGATCTTAATTTTTTCCCGAGTGTTACGAGCTATTTCAAGTTGCAAACTTATACTGCGATCGACGAGGTCGACATCGCCGATGCACAGGACATGAGCGCCATTTATGCGGGGCCGCCAAGCGTCGGCCTCCCCGTCGTTAGTCCAGGCACAGAGAGCTTCTCGGGCACCCTTGTGCTCTCCGTTTTCGCCGAATTGGGCGAGACGATCCGCTATTCGTTGGACGGCTCACCGGTCACGATCGTCTCTCCGGAGTGGCCGAAATCGGGCGGAGCTTACACAACCATGGCCATCACGCAGAGCTGCACCCTGCGCGTTCGGGGATTTTTCGCCGATGGCACCACCACGCCCGAGGTCGGCCCATATATATATACACAGGTCGCCGCTGGCTCCGCTGGCACGTCTGTGGCAGGGCCCGTCAGATTCCAATTTAGCGGCAGTCAGGGCCAAAGCGGGGGCTCATTGACCATCATCGGCCCCGCGTCGAGCAGCACTGTTCATTATTCAAAAAACGGCGGTGCTTTTGCCACATACACAGCGCCGATCACGCTCGTTTTGGGCGACATCGTCGATGCCTACGAAAGCGCGGGCGGACTCGGCAATTCGCCGGTCAGCCGATTCAACAACACAGCCATAGGCGGCGGCTACGATCCTGCCGCTGGCGGCAGCATCGGCGGAGGGCGTCCCGTTTACCAGCAATAGCCTTGCAAAACCCATGCAACCGCGCTGAAATTCCAACCGCAAAGCCGAGGCCATCCCCCGTCCGAATTCCTCAAACCTCGCGCGCGGCTACCCTTGGCGAAGGCGGAATGCTTCGTATCTATAGCTCCCATTTCTTCGGTAGCTTCTGCTTTATTTCCTGCACCGGCGCGAAGAGATCGCCTGCTTTGTCCACGCGCGCGATCACCTGATCCGACCGGAACTTGAGTAAATCAGCCTTCTTCTTTTTTAAACAGCTCTCGACTTCATCCCAGCTCACCGGAGTAGAAACGGTCGGCTCATCCCTGGCCCGAAGCGAATAGACACACACCGTCGTCTTGTGCTCGTCGTTCTGACTCCAATCGACGAGCACCTTTCCGTTGCGCAGCGCCTTGAGCATCTTTGAAACAACAAGGTTCCCGTGTTCGCGCTCGAGATGTTCGGCCAGCGCGCGTGATAGCGCTTTTGTCTCGTCGAAACTGGCCGGCGTATTCAGCGGCACGTAAAGTTGCAGACCTTTCGAACCGCTGGTTTTCGCAAAACTCTTCAGCTTCATTTCATTGAGCAGGTCGCGCAGCCAGAGGCCGACCTGGCAGCATTGGACGATGTGGGCGGGGGGGCCCGGATCGAGGTCAAAGACCATCATGGTGGGTTGGGCGACGTTCTTCTTGCGCGCGAGGGAAGTATGCAGCTCGAGGTCGGCGAGGTTCGCGGCCCAAACGAGAGTGGGCAGGTCCTGCGCCAGACAATAATGCATATCGCGCTGGTTGCCTTCACTCCAGACCCTGGCTGCCTTTACCCACGAAGGCCGATGCGCGGGGCAATTCTTTTCGTAGAAGAACTCACCTTCTACTCCATTCGGATATCGCTTCATCGTTAGCGGCCGATCGCGCAGATGCGGTAGTAACACCGGCGCGATGCGGATGTAGTAATCGATGACCTGGCCTTTGGTAAACCCAGCCTTGGGATAAAGAACCTTGTTCAGGTTCGAAACGGCGAGCTTCTTTCCTTCGACGACGAGTTGTGCTTTTTCGGCCATGTATTGATTCCGCGCCCGGGGTGACTCGAACACCCGACCCACGGATTAGAAATCCGTTGCTCTATCCGGCTGAGCTACGGGCGCAACCGGCGCAAATTGCCGCCAGCGGCCTTCGCGCGCAAGTTTACAATCGTGATGCTGCGCGTAAAGAAGGTGCTGCTTGTCTCGAAAATGACGGCTCTCGCGATTTTCGCCGCGGCGGGATTGAGGTTCGGTTTGCGCGCGGCGCGGCCCAAACAGAAAGTAGCGGCGATGAATTCGCTCCTGGTCATCGTGCCTTACAAATATGAAGGCATGTGGGTTTTCGATGACGCGGCAGTGGGTTTGCACCACGAGCCATTCATCGCCGGGATCGATACTCTGATCGACAAAGCCACCGCCAGCATTCCCGACGCACAACATGGCTTCCGCGCCATCTTCAGCGCCGCGCCATTTCCCGGCGCAACTTTCACGCTGCAATGGCGGCGCGAAGAGTCCGGCGGTAACTGGTATTACAGTCCTGAGTTCAATCAGGAAGGCTGGCTCTGCCCGGCTTTGTTCAAGTATTTGACCGCGGCGCCACGCGAGATTTACGTGAAGGTGGAACCCCGGCGCAATTAGCGCGTGCGCGGTAATTCAGGGCGGCAAGGCTGCACGTCCGCGAAAGGACAATCGCGACTGCACATGGATTGTAGCCGCCGTCGCTGGCCGCGGCGTCGCTCCTACTCGCTGACGCGATGTTTCAGCTCCCACACACGCAGCGCCGCCAATAGCAGCGTTTTGGTGCGCGCCAGCGTTCCCGCGCTGGGTAAATCGGGCGTGCCTGGGGAGGAGGTTTTCCGTGCGCTGCTTCGCGGCCGTCCCCGCGTCTTGCGCTTCGCCTTGTTAACCCGGCGCGCGGCGTTTTCACTGACAGGTAAGTTGGCGCTATTCATGCCGGGGATATTCGGAGCAGCTTCCAAGCCAATGGCGGCATTTAGCTGAGGTGCGGAAAAGCGCTTGTTCGCTCCACAGTTCTCCGCCACTTTGCCTCCGCCATGGCTGATCGGAAAACGGGTTGCCTCACGCTTTTTCTCTTTGTCGCGCTTTGCGCCAGCCTGGTGGTGAACCTGTTCTTCGTCTTCGCGCTGGCGGGACGTTTTCGCACCGGCTTTACCCGAGAGGAAATGCCACCGCGATTCCGCGAGCTCATGCTGCAAGGGGGCGCCCGCAGCAGCAGCGACCGCATCGCCGTTATCACCATGCGCGGGCTCATCAGCACCTCCATTCCCGGCGCTGCCAGTGAAAATATGGTGGACGATATGCGCCTGGCCTTGCAGCAGGCGCGCGATGACACTCGCGTAAAAGCAGTCGTGCTCGAAGTCGATTCGCCCGGCGGCGAAGTCACTGCCGCCGACATCATCTACAACGCCGTGGTTAAGACGCGCGCCAAGAAACCAGTCGTCATTTACATGGATTCGCTAGCAGCATCCGGCGGCTACTATGTTGCGTGCGGCGGAAAATACCTGATGGCGAACGATACCACCATCACCGGCAGCATCGGCGTCATCATTCAAACACTCAACTACGAGCAGCTCTTCAACAAAGTGGGACTCGCTTCCGTTGTCTTCAAAAGCGGCAAGTTCAAAGACCTGCTCAACGGCGCGCGCCCCATGACACCGGAAGAGCGCGATTTTGTGCAGACATTCGTGATGAAAACCTACGACAAATTCCTCGGCATCGTCGCCCACGAACGCAATCTTCCCGCCGACGGTCTGCGCAATTCCATTGCCGATGGCCGTATTCTTTCCGGCAAGGAAGCGCTCGAGGACAAACTGATCGACGGCCTCGGCCAGATCGAAGACGCCTACGCCAAAGCCAAACAGCTCGCCGGCGCGCCTGACGCTCACGTCGTCCGCTACGTCCCGCCATTTAGTCTCGGGCGCATTTTCCGCGCGCTCGGTGAAAGCGGGAAAGTGCAGATCGAATTGCCGCGGCAGCTCGTTCCGCAGCTCGAGAGCGGCCGCGCCTATTATCTGCCGAGCTTTTACGCTCCCTAGGAGCGCATGGGCGGTTTCCTGGGCGCGCTCGGCTCCATCGCCAACGCCCTTTTTCTCGTCGTCAGCGTCTACATTTACGTTTCACTTTTGCGCCAAATCGCGCTTCGCCCAGCTGACGCCACCGTCACCACCGATCGCCGATTCGGTTTGCCCGAAGCCGCCCTCGCGCTCGCCCTCAGCACGTTGTTCATCTTTACCAGCCTGGGCACCTCAGGGGCTCGCACTCTCAATTTGCGAACGCGCGATCTCATCGGCACAGCTTTGGTCGAGCTCGGGCTGATTGGCTTCATCGCGCTTTTTTTGAAGCTGCGCGACTTCCCGCTGGCGCAGCTTACCGGAATGAATCGGCTGAGCTTTCGCCGCGCCTTCTTTACCGGATTCATTCTGCTCATGGTGGCTTATCCGCTGATCGTGATGGCGGATTGGATCACTGTTCGCATAGCTGGCTCGGCCGAGTCGAGCCGGCAGGGAATCATCGAGCTCTTTAGCGGCTCGCAAGTGCTCGAGCAACGCGTGCTCATTATCGTGCTGGCGGTGGCGGTCGCGCCGCTGGCCGAGGAATTCATCTTCCGCTTTTTTCTATATGGCGTTTTGCGGCGTTACGCCGGCCGAGTGGTGGCGCTCGTGATCTCAGCGCTGTTGTTCGCGGCGGTGCACGCCCATCTGCCGTCGTTCGCGCCGCTCTTCGTCCTCGGTGCCTGCTTCACCCTTGCCTATGAATGGAGCGGCTCGCTCCTCGTTTCCATGTCGATGCACTCGCTCTTCAATACTCTCACGCTCCTCGCCCTCGCCTTTCCCAACACCCTCGAACAATGACGCTGCGCCAGTCCGCCACTGGACGGACTCGCCTGGGCAAGCTCGGCGAGGACAAGCTGCTCGCGCAAATCCTGCCGCACCTCGCCCACTCGCGCCGCGTCATCATCCCGGCGGGCGACGATTGCGCTCTGGTGAGATTTCGCGACGCGCGCGACTTGCTCGTGCTCAAGTCAGACTGCGTCGTCGAAGGCGTTCACTTCACGAGCGAGACTCGCGGGTCAGCCGTGGGCTGGAAAGCAATGATGCGCGCGCTGAGTGACTTCGCCGCCATGGCTGCGCTCCCGGAATTTGCGCTAATCACGCTCATCATCTGGCAGAACCGGCCGGTGAGCTGGGTACGCGAGTTTTACCGCGGGCTAAACAGCGCGGCAAAACGTTTTAGCGTCGCCGTCGTCGGTGGCGAGACCAGCAGCACGAGCGGCAACACTGCCGTGACCGTGAGTCTGGCCGGCCATGTAGAACCGGGCCGATTTATTTTGCGCAGCGGCGGAAAAGTGAATGACGACCTTTTTGTCACCGGCGAACTCGGCGGCTCGATCGGCGGCCGGCATTTGAAATTCATCCCGCGCATTGCCGAGGCTCGCTGGCTCGCTCGCCATTTCGCCATTCATGCCATGATCGATCTCAGCGATGGGCTCGGGGCGGATCTTCCCCGGATGGCCCGCGCCAGCAAAGTCGGTTTCGAAATTGACCAAACTGCTCTTCCGCGCGCGCGCGGCTGCACGGTCGAGCAGGCGATCTCAGACGGCGAAGATTACGAGCTGCTCTTTGCCATTTCACCGCGTCACCGCCGCCGGCTTGCAACGAGCTGGAAAAAACAATTTCCAAACCTGCGCCTGACGCGCATCGGCAAGCTTATTCCGCCTTCCGGTCCGAGCCGGACTGGCA